>JBLIKG010000001.1:0-37214 GCA_047636255.1 Roseivirga sp.
TTTTTACGGTGTTCATGGGCTATATGGCGCGTGATGTAAAAATGGCTTTCAATTTTAATACGGCCGTTCCAGAAACAGACGAGAATTATAAGTACTTCCAGAATTTTAAAAAGAACTTTGGGGAAGATGGAAATATTCTTGTGTTGGGCTTGAAAGACAGTAGTCTTTATGAGCTCGATAACTTCCTTAAGTACGAGGCGCTAAATAAAAAATTACAAAACGTTGATGGAATCACCAATGTTATTTCGTTAGCAACGCTTCAGAACATCACCAAAAATCAAGACAGTCGCAGTTTTGAACTTTCTCCACTCATTCGACAAAGCCCTACATCTCAGGCAGAATTAGATTCTATAATGGCTGTTGCTTTGAATCTAAAGTTCTACAGCGGTCAGTTGATGAATGTTAAGAACGGTGCTACACTGGTTCTGATCACCATGGATCGGGAAGTGCTTAATTCTAAACTTAGGAATGATGTAGTTGCCGAGATCCAAGGCATTGGCGCTCAGTTTACCACAGATTCAGGCATCGAGCTCCATTATTCGGGAATGCCGTTTGTGCGAACCATAATGCAAGAAATGACAGCCAAGGAACTCAAGCTATTCATTGGGCTTTCTATAGCCATCACAGCCCTTATCTTATTCCTCTTTTTCAGGTCATGGACAGCCGTTGTTTTTCCATTGATTGTAATTGGAGTGGTTGTCACCTGGGTTTTGGGCACCCTAGGAATCCTTCAGTACAATATTAATGTTCTCACAGGCTTAATTCCGTCAATCATCATTGTAATCGGTATTCCCAATTCGATTTACTTACTGAATAAATACCATCAGGAATTTGCCAAACATGGTAATAAAATGAAGGCGCTTAGCTTGATGATCAGAAAAATTGGCTTGGTGACTTTAATTACCAATTTCACAACGGCCATCGGCTTTTTGGTTTTGGTGACTACGGACATTACCCTCTTGAAGGAGTTCGGCTTGGTTGCGGGGATAAATATTCTAGCCACTTTCGTGGTGAGCATGGTTTTAATCCCTGGCATCTTTTCTTATTTGCCAGCACCAAAGCCTGCTCAACTTAAGCATTTAGAGTTTAAATTTCTTGGCCGCTTCTTAACGCTTCTTGATTTACTCGTTCATAGACATCGTTATCGTGTCTTCATTGTTACCATAGTTGTGGTGGCACTTTCAGTATTTGGAATCAGCAAGCTTTACTCCGTTGCCTATATGGTTGACGATATCCCTGAGGAGTCACAGTTAAAACAAGATCTCTACTTCTTTGAAGAAAACTTCAGCGGTGTGCTTCCTTTAGAAATTATCATTGACTTTGGTAAACCTCGATCTTCGCTCAATGCACGCAATTTGCGCAAAGTAGAAAGACTCGAAGAAGGTTTGGACTCTATCAATTTTGTTTCGCAACCCGTTTCAATTGTAAGCTTTGCCAAAGCTGTGCGCCAGGCCTACTATAATGGTGATTCAAAACGATACAGTTTGCCAAGCCCAAGTGACAGAAATGCGATACTAAGTTATTTGAGCAATCAAAACGACAATAAAACCTTCCTCAACAGCTTTGTAGACACCACAGGCCAAGTGCTCCGTGTTTCCCTCAAGACTTGGGACCTTGGTTCTGTCAAAATGGATTCCTTAATCACTAATGTTATCGAACCTCGAATTGAAGAAGTTTTTGGCGATGACCTAGACATTCAAACCAGTGTTACTGGTTCAACTTTGCTTTTCGTAAAGGGAAATAAATTTCTTATTGAAAACTTAAGGATGTCTTTGCTATTGGCTTTTGCCATTATCGCGATTATCATGGCCATTTTGTTCGCCAATATAAGAATGATCATTATCTCAATGGTGCCAAACTTTATTCCTCTTATTCTGACAGCAGGAATAATGGGTTACTTTGGTATCCCATTGAAACCAAGTACCGCCTTAATATTTAGCATTGCCTTCGGTATTTCTGTTGACGACTCCATTCACTTTTTGGCAAAATACAGACAAGAACTTTTTGCGAATAAGTTCTTCGTTCCAATCGCTATAAGCAAAAGTATTAAGGAAACTGGGGCAAGTATGCTTTATACCTCGATTGTGCTTTTCTTCGGATTTGTAATTTTTGTGTTTTCCGATTTTGGAGGCACAGTCGCACTAGGTTTATTGACTTCGCTTACCCTTTTATTTGCCATGGTGACGAACCTTACGGTATTACCAGCATTACTTATGGTATTTGACAGCGGTAAAAGAGACAAAAACCGACATCCTTTGATCGAGCACTATGAATTTTATGTCGAAGATGAAGACGAAGAAATTGATACTCAAAATTTGCTAATTAAAAGCAATGACCCGTTTGTTGGTTCAACAGACAAAGAAAAGAAAGATTCCTAAAAGCCATTTTCGGCTTAGCCCTTAAAACAAGGAGTAAATTGAAAAAGTACAACGAATATAAGAATCCGAATTATGCTGAAATAGGAGAGCAAATGCTCGATTTCTGGAAGAAGAATGGCATATTCGAAAAATCTGTAGATACAAGAGAAGGGCAACCTTCTTTTACCTTTTATGAGGGTCCACCATCAGCCAATGGTACACCCGGAATTCACCATGTAATGGCGAGGACCGTAAAGGACATTTTCTGCCGTTACAAAACTCAAAAAGGCTTTCAGGTAAAAAGAAAAGGGGGCTGGGATACCCATGGGCTTCCTGTCGAGCTTCAAGTAGAAAAGGAATTAGGCATTACCAAAGAAGACATCGGCAAAAAGATTTCTGTAGAAGAATACAATCAGAAATGTCGAGAGGCGGTAATGAAATTCAAAGACCAATGGGATGACCTTACTGAAAAGATGGGCTATTGGGTAGACCTAGAAAACCCATACATCACTTTCGAAACTAATTACATTGAAACCCTTTGGTCGCTTTTAAAACGACTTTACGATAAAGACCTTATCTATAAAGGCTATACCATTCAGCCTTACTCTCCAGCGGCAGGTACAGGCCTTAGCTCTCATGAATTAAACCAGCCAGGCACTTACCAAGATGTGAAAGACACATCTATGACCGCCATGTTTAAGGTAGAAGGTACTGAAAACGACTTCTTCTTGGCTTGGACCACTACGCCTTGGACATTGCCAGCCAACAACGGTTTGGCTGTAGGCGCTGGTATTGAATATGTAAAAGTCAAAACCTTCAACCAATACACTTTTGAGCCAATCAATGTGATTTTGGCAAAAGAAAGATTGGCTTCATTCTTTAGTGATAAGGCGAAAGATATTAAGCTCGAAGATTATAAGCCCAACGATAAGTTAATCCCTTATGAGGTATTAGAAAGCTTCAAAGGCCGCGATTTAGCTGGTAAAAGCTATGAGCAATTAATGCCTTACATTCCTTTAGAAAAACCCGCTTTCACTGTTGTGATCGGTGATTTTGTAACTACGGAAGATGGTACGGGTATCGTTCATATTTCAAAAACTTTTGGTGCAGACGATTACCGGGTTTCGGTAATGAATAACATGCCAGGCGTTTTTGTAAAAGACGAAGAAGGAAAGGATGTTCCGATCGTGAACAAGCAAGGAAAGTACGTGGCGGAAATCACGGATTTTGCTGGCATGTACGTGAAGAACGAATATTATTCTGACGAAGAACGTCCTGAAAAATCACTCGATGTTTTGATTTCCATCAAACTGAAGGAAGAAAACAGGGCTTTCAAAGTAGAAAAATACGAACACTCCTATCCGCATTGCTGGAGAACCGATAAGCCGATTTTGTACTATCCGCTGGATTCTTGGTTCATCAAAACCACGGCATTCAAAGATCGAATGGTGGCTTTGAATAAAACCATTAATTGGAAACCCGCTTCAACGGGTGAGGGCCGTTTTGGCAACTGGCTAGAAAACCTTGTGGATTGGAATTTGAGCCGTTCACGCTATTGGGGAACTCCATTGCCAATTTGGGTTTCAGAAGATAAAAAAGAACAAAAATGCATAGGCTCATTGGCCGAGTTAAAAGCGGAAGTTGAAAAATCAGTTGCGGCTGGTTTTATGACAGAAAGCTTAGGCGAAGACTTCGATTTACATAGACCTTATGTTGACGATGTATATTTAGTGAGTGATTCTGGTCAAAAAATGACTAGAGAAGCCGACCTTATAGATGTTTGGTTCGATTCGGGCGCCATGCCTTATGCGCAATGGCATTATCCTTTCGAAAACAAAGAAATTTTCGAATCGAATTTCCCTGCCGACTTTATTGCCGAAGGTGTAGATCAAACCCGTGGTTGGTTCTTTACGCTTCATGCTTTGGCCGTAATGTTAGAAGACAAAGTAGCTTTCAAAAACGTAATCGCCAACGGCTTGGTGCTCGACAAAAGCGGTAATAAAATGTCGAAACGTTTGGGCAATGCCATCAACCCGTTTGAAACGATCAACAACTTTGGTCCGGATGCCACACGTTGGTACATGATTTCGAACGCAAACCCTTGGGACAACCTCAAATTCAATATTGAAGGAGTAGGCGAAGTACAAAGAAGGTTCTTCGGAACACTTCAAAATACCTATGCTTTCTTTGCGCTTTATGCCAATTTAGATGGTTTTACTTTTGAGGATGCTGAAATTCCTTTGAACGAAAGGCCAGAAAGTGATCGTTGGATTCTTTCTCGATTGAACAGTTTAATCAAAGAAGTAGACCAAGCCTATAACGACTATGAGCCTACGCGTGCTTCACGAGCGATCATGGATTTTGTGACCGATGAGGTGAGTAACTGGTATGTGCGTTTGAACAGAAAACGTTTCTGGAAAGGCGATTACGACCAAGGCAAGAAAGCAGCCTATCAAACGCTTTATACTTGTCTGGTCACCGTAGCTAAACTAGCTGCTCCGATCGCGCCATTCTATATGGATCGCTTGTATAAAGACTTAAATGCAGTTTCTGGTAAAGAAAAATTTGAATCCGTACACCTTTCCGATTTCCCAGTTGTGAATGAAGCTTGCATTAATGCAGATTTAGAAACGCAAATGATCTTGGCGCAAACCATTTCGTCTTTGACGCATTCTATTCGTAAGAAGGAAAAAATCAAAGTACGTCAGCCATTAACTAAAGTGATGGTGCCTGTTTTGGATGAAAAGACCAAGCAGTACATAGAGGCGGTTCAAGATTTGATCATGACGGAAGTCAATGTTAAGTCTGTCGAATTCATTGATGATGCTTCGGGCATATTGGTGAAAAAGGTGAAGCCAAACTTTCGTAGTTTAGGTCAAAAATTTGGCCCTAAAATGAAGCTAGTTTCAGCGGCCATTGGACAATGGACTAAAACTGAAATTGCTGCCATCGAAAAGAACGGAAGCCTAGATATTAACTTAGAAGGAGAAGTGGCAACGCTCTCTTTAGATGATGTTGAAATCTCTAGCGAAGACATTCCAGGATGGTCAGTAGCCAGCGAAGGTAAAGTAACGGTGGCTTTAGATATCTCGATTACAGAAGAGCTCCGTGCCGAAGGCATAGCCCGTGATTTTGTCAATAGGATTCAAAACCTAAGGAAAGATTCAGGTATGGACGTGCAAGACAAGATCAACATCTTGGTAGCTAAAAACGAAGACCTGATCAATTCGGCATTGACCACTAATAAGGATTATATCTGTGAAGAAACTCAGGCGGTAAGTTTAGAAATCGTTGAAATGCTTTCTAATGCCGAAACCATTGAGATTGACGACTGGACGATTAATTTGAAGATCACGGTTAATTAAACGACTTGAATTTCAAGTATTCGAAATACTTCCTCCTCACTTTGGCTGCAATCCTAGTTGATCAAGCAGTCAAACTTTATGTACACTTTAATATGGTACTTGGCCAAAGTGGGGAGGTCAATGTTTTTGGCGAATGGTTCAAGCTTCATTACATATTGAATGAAGGAATGGCATTTGGCCTTCGTTTCGGGTCAGAATGGGGGAAATTGGGGCTTACCGCTTTTAGAATGGCTGCCATGGTTTTTATCACCGTCTTTCTCTACAAGCTTGCTAAAAAAGGAATGAACTCTGGGCTGCTATGGAGCATGGCATTAATCCTTGGAGGAGCCATTGGCAACGTAATTGACAGTATTTTTTATGGCGTCTTTCTAAACAACGCTCCTTACGATGCCATTACCCCATGGTTTCACGGCAAAGTTGTCGACATGTTCTATCTAGATCTTTGGGAAGGCTATGTAGCAGACTGGGTACCTCTTTGGGGCGGAAAGCAAATCGCACTTTGGCCTATCTTCAATGTAGCAGACATGTGCATTTTCGCGGGTGTAGCGTTGATCCTAGTTTTTCAAAAGCGGTTTTTTGGTGTTCATTCTGAAAAATCTGAAATCGAAACCCATTAAGAATACTAAACAATAGCATTCAAATCATACCTCACTTCTTGCTTAAGATTTTTTAATACTAGAAAAAGGTATAAATATTTCTTATTTCAATCATAATCTTATACTTTAACTGCCTAAATAGTTTTTAAAGATCAGATATGAAAAACCGACTTATCAAATTAAGCGTCTGGGCCCTGTTTTTACTTGCCCTTCCATTGTCTACTTATGGCTTTCAAGAGCTTCCTAAAGACCCATCAGTAAAGATTGGTCAACTCGAAAATGGCTTCACTTACTATATAAGACAGAATGCTAAACCAGATAATCGCATCGAATTTAGATTGGCAATAAAGGCTGGCTCTATTGTAGAGGATGATGATCAGCAAGGTCTAGCCCACTTTACAGAGCACATGCTTTTTAATGGCACCAAAAACTTTGAAAAGAACGAACTCATAAGCTTTCTTCAAAAAATGGGACTCGAATTTGGTGGCGATCTCAACGCCTATACAAGCTTCGATGAAACCGTTTATATTCTTCCTATACCTGTAGAAGACAAAGAAAATCTAGATAAAGCCCTCACTGTTTTAAGTGATTGGGCACACAATGCCACTTTTGACAATGAAGAAATTGATAAAGAAAGAGGCGTTGTGATGGAAGAATGGCGTCTAAGACTAGGTGCTTACGAGCGCATGAGACAAAAAACTTGGCCAGTTGTATTGGCAGGTTCGCGCTATGCAGAGAGATTACCTATTGGCAAACCAGAAGTACTTGCCAATTTTAAATATGATGCCGCCAAAAGATTTTATCGTGACTGGTATCGCCCAGATTTAATGGGTATCATCGCTGTAGGTGATTTTGACCCAGCCGAAATGGAAGCTAAAATCAAAGAATATTTTGGGTCGATTAAAAACCCTGCGAATCCTAGAGAAAGGAAATATTACGATCTACCACCATTCAAAGGTACCCGAGTGGCAATAGCCACAGATGATGAAGCCACGGGAAGTACAATTTCTGTAAGCTTTATCACTCCAGGAATCAACGAGCCAGAAAATACCAAAAACGCATTCAGAGAAAATATAGTGAATGGACTTTATGCTCAAATGATCAACCAGAGATTAAGCGAAAAAGTCCAATCAGAAAACCCTCCTTATTTATTTAGCTTCAGTGGCTATGGCGGTTCTTTAGGCAAAGACAAAGAAGAGTATAGCATCTATGTAAGTGTTAAAGATGGGATGTTCAAGGAAGGACTCAAAGCAGCTATGGTTGAAAACGAAAGAGTGAGACGCCATGGCTTTACCGAAGGTGAGCTAGAAAGAGTAAAAGCGCTTTATCTTAATTCATTTGATAGAAGAGTTAAAGAAGACGACAAACAAGAGTCTGGTAGAATCATTGGTGCTTATGTGCAGCATTTCTTAGATGGTGGAACCCTGTTAAGCGCTAGGCAACAATTGGATCTTGTAAACGAGCTAATGCCAAACATTAAAGTGGAAGAAATAAATAACTTGGTCAAAAACTGGATTACAGAAGACAACCAAACTATCACTATTGAAGCTAAATCTGATCAGGAAGCAAATATTCCTTCCGAAAGTGAATTAAAATCCATTATGACAGGCGTAAGAAGCGACCAATCTATCGAGCCTTATGCAGAAGAAAAATTGGCATCAGCCCTAATGACCTCAGCCCCAAAGGCAGGGAAAATCAAAAGTGAAAGTACAAATGAGATAACTGGTATCACTAAACTTGAATTATCGAATGGCGCCACTGTTTATTTAAAACCTACTGATTTTAAGAATGATGAAGTTAGAATGAGTGCATATAGCGATGGCGGAGCCTCATTATACTCAGCTGATGAATTCATGAGCGTAACCAACTCAAACGAAGTAGTATCTCAGTTAGGTCTAGGAGAATTCAGTCAAATCGACCTAGGTAAATTCATGACGGGCAAAACGGCTTCTGCACGTTCATTCATTAGCCAATACGAGGAAGGCATGTCAGGTTTTTCTAGCCTTAAAGACTTAGATACCTTCTTTCAAATGGTATATCTCAAATTTACGACAGTTAGAGAAGATGAAGCTGCCTTTAACAGTTGGTTAACCAGAACTAAAACACTTTATAGCAATTTTGGATCAAGCCCAGACATCAAGTATCAAATTGAATCTCAAAAGATTCTATATGGTGATAACCCTTGGGTTCGTGGCCTTCCTACCCCAGAAGAAATGGATCAAATCTCTTATAAGCGTGCGATTGAGGTATATAAAGAGCGATTTGCAGATGCAAGCGATTTTAGCTTCGTGTTTGTCGGTAACATCGACATGAAGACTTTTAAGCCGATGCTGGAACAATACATTGCAAGCCTACCTGCAACGAACAGTAAAGAGTCATTTAAAGATTTGAACATACAGCCCGTTTCAGGAGTGGTCAACGAGAATGTCTACGCTGGAGTCGATGATAAAAGTAACGTAACCATCACCCTAAGCGGTGACTATGATTATTCTTTAGAAGACAATGGGCTAATGACAGCTGCAGCCAGCATTTTAACTAACAAAATGATCGAAACCTTGCGAGAAGATATGGGTGGCGTATATGGAGTTGGAGCAAGAGCATCTTTGTCCAGTACCCCTAAAGAGCAATTCACTTTTACAATTTCCTTTCCATGCAAGCCCGACAACGCTGATGCGCTAGCCGAAGCTGCTCTGAATGAATTAGAAAAACTCAAAAATGGTGAATTCACTGATGAGGATTTACAAAAGGTAATCACCGCAAGGGTTCAGAATTTTGATGAACAAGTGAAAACAAACAATTATTGGGAATCAGTAATCAAATCCTATTCAAAATCTGAAGATGGATTCGAAGAGATTTTGAAATCCAACGATCGAGCAAAGTCCATTACCAAAGATCAGATTGTGGCTGCTGCTAACAAATACCTAACTGGCGAAAATATAGTTAAGATTATTAAACTGCCTGACGGATATAAAAAAGGAGACACTAATCTGAGCCAAGAAATCAAGAAGAATTAATTCGTTTAATTTGGTTAGAGAAAGAGGTCGGCAAATTGTCGGCCTTTTTTGTTTTCAATGTTACCTTAATGTTAATTATATATTACGTTAATATTTCTTACCTTTGATGGTTATTCACCATAAAAATACGGAGGCATGGAAACTGAAAAGGTAATAGAAGGAAGAATTGAAGAGTTAAAGTGGAAGTCTTTACCTCCTTTCGATAGATTAGTTCAAAACAAAGAAAGTTTACAAAACAATAAATTCAATACTAAGGAAAGACTTAAAGAACTTAATTGGTACTTACTTTCCTCTAATGTACTCATTATAATGATGTCCATTGGAGTAGTCGTATCCATGTTTCTCGAAGAAGTCAGCCTTGAGTTAGTATGGTTCTTCATTTTTGCCCTTGCGTTACTGCTCGCTCAAAGACTCGAGCTCAATTATAGATTAAGCAATCTTAATGAAGTAAAATTCTTAAAGAAATTAAGGAAAGAGATTAAATAGTTGCTTCAGAGTAGAATCACCTCATTGACTATCGGCTGTCCAAATTCCTTTGCCAAAAGCACTAATATTTTACTTTTTGACATATTGAGTTCGTGCCGAAGTGGCGCAGAACTAAGGTGCACATAGAGCTTTTTTTCTTTGATGTAAATCTTGGTAGTGCGTTTTGCTATAGCCACGCCCATCACCCGCTCCCATGAATTAATCAAATTGGTTTCATTGAACTTCTGCTCAATGTTAAAAGACTTGAGCATGTCTTTCACTGCGTCCCCTATATTTTCAGGTTGGCTCTTTCTAGGTGCTTTGTAGAATCTCTCGCTCACTTTTTTCCAATTCAGACATTAAAAGTACGGCTTCATCTGATCAGATTTGCCATAGATGTTAAATTAGTCAATATTAATATCAAATCCAGAAGTATGTCAGAGCTCGAACATTTTGAGCTATTTAGTGACACCCTAAAATAACCTTAACCACCCACTACGAAAGCTCATCGAAAACAAATAAGTCTGAAGCAATTTTATCGGCTAAGAGCTTGCCTTTATTCGTCAGGGTAATGCATTGCTCTTCGATTTCAATCATTCCTTGAATAAAAAGGGCATACAAATAATCCTCTCTCAAAACCAAAAGGTTCACCCCATATTTCGACACTAGAATTTCATTATTACAACCCCATTTAGTTCGCAAGCTTGTGAGAATATATTCATTCATTTGGTCCTCGCGCGTTAAAATAATTTTTTCAAATGGAATTTTTCTTTCGGCCAAACTTTTCAAATACTTGGCGTTGTTGGACACATTTGCCTGCTTGAAATTACCATTATAAGAATGTGCAGAAGGGCCAATACCCAGATATTTCTCTTGTTTCCAATAATTACTATTGTGCTGAGATTCATAACCTGGCTGGGCAAAATTAGAAATCTCATATTGCTCATAACCGTAGCGATTCAGTGTTTCAGTCAGGATCTCGAACTGTTGAGCGGCATATTCCTCTTCTACATCCTCCATTTTTCCTTTAGCGACCCAATTACCAAATGCTGTTTTCGGCTCGATGGTAAGGCAATAAGATGATATGTGCTCTGGTCGCATCATTACAGCCTTCTTTAAATCACTTAACCACAAATCATGATTTGGTGATGGCAAGGCATAGATCAAATCAATACTAATATTCTCAAAACCCGCCTTTCGAGCATCATAAAAACACTTCTCAGATTGCTCGGCATTGTGCTGGCGGTTCATCCACTTTAAGTGCGGCTCATGAAATGACTGAATACCAATGCTCAATCTATTAATTCCTGCATTGCGGAAAAACGTGAGCTGATCAACGTCTAAGTCATCTGGGTTTGCCTCCAAGGTAATTTCCGGATTACTCGACAGATTAAAATAATAGCGAATCTGTTTCAGAATGCGCTTTACATGCTCATCATTCATCAAAGAAGGCGTCCCGCCCCCAAAATAAATGGTATTCACTTGGTCATTATTGAAATACCCAGCTTGCAATTCGAGTTCTACACAAATCGCATCAATCATTTCGTCAATCTGATGAACAGACTGAGTGAAATGAAAGTCGCAATAATGGCAAGCTTTCTTGCAAAATGGAATATGAATATATAATCCGGCCAAAGAATCGTTAATTTGAAGCTAAATTTCCTTGAATGTCGAAGATATACTTAAAGTATATTTATTACTCGATCCTGATGTTTATTTTCTGCTCCTCTTCGCTGGCGCAGAAGAAATACCTGCTTGATATTCTCGCCAATGATCAAGATAAAGCCGCGCTTAAGAAATTAAATTACCAAAGAGATTTTACTGATTCATTGCTCATGATTAAAACACTGAATAGTGTTATAAGTTCACTCCATTCAGAGGGCTTTTTATTAGCCAGAATTGAGGCTATAAAATCAAACGCGTCATCCACCAGGATTGAAGCTCAGATCACTGTAGGTGAAAAATTTCAATGGATAAGTCTTTCTGAAGGCAATGTGGAAAAAGCACTATTACGAAGGAACGGATTTAAAGACACTCAGTTCTCAGAAAGGCCATTTCGATTCAATCAAGTAGCTAAATTGGAAAAATCACTTCTCACCTTTGCTGAAAGAAATGGCTATCCATTTGCCAGCCTAAAATTAGACTCACTTAGAATTGAAGCCAATAAAATCCAAGCCTCTCTCAATTTAGATCTTGGCCCACCAATTACTTTCGACAGTCTAGACATAAAAAGCAATTTTGATATCAAAACTCGATTCCTAGGCCATTATTTAGGGATAAATCAAAACAGCCTCTATGACCAGCGGAAGATCAACTTTATTGGCCAAAGACTGAGAGGATTGCCATATTTAAGGTTAAGCGAAGCTCCAATTCTTACCTTTCAAAACTCTGAAGCCACAGTGCACCTTAAGCTTGAAAAAAGGCCGGTCAATCAAATTGATGCGATTATAGGTTTTCTACCCAATTCGAGTAGATCCAACCAACTCCTAGTGACCGGTCAGGTAGATATTGATTTATTAAACCCTTTTGGATCTGGTAAAAAAATAGGTTTACACTGGCGAAGATTAAGTGAGGAAACCCAAAGCCTTAATTTGCAATATGCGCATCCCAATCTGATTGGCAGCCCTCTAGCTTTTGACTTTGAGTTCGATTTTTTAAAGCAAGATACGCTTTTCACCAAACGAAACTTTGACCTAAAATTTGCCTATAATTTGGGGGGAAACAGCTTTTTGAACGTTTTCACAAGAGTTGAAGGTACAGACCTTATTGGAATTCCAAAATTAGAATCGAATGGCGTTCCGAATGTGATTGATTTCGATCTTACCTCCTATGGCCTAGGCTTTGAATGGAATAATTTTAATGACCCTTTTGTGATTACAAGAGGAACAGGTTTGTCGATCAGTGCATCAACTGGTAATAAAAAGATTCAGCGCAACAATGCCCTATCCTCTGAAGTCTATGATGATCTCGACTTGAAGACACTTCAATATACTTTTTTAGTGAATTTTGAAAACTACTGGAGAATGAAACCCAACTTTGTACTAGTAAATAAGCTCTCAGGTGGCATGAAAATAAATGAAGACTTGTTTCAAAATGACGCATTCAGATTGGGGGGACTTAACAACCTTAGGGGTTTTAATGAGAATTTCTTTTTTGCCTCCCAATATGCGCTCACTACTGTAGAAGGCAGGTTGCTTTTTGACGAAAGCTCTTACTTGCTCCTTTTTACTGACTTGGCCTATATAAGCAGTGCCTTTCAACAGGTCAATTTTAGCGAACTTGCCCTTGGTTTAGGGGCTGGGCTAAGTTTTGCAACCGACTCTGGAATCTTTAATTTTGTTTACGCTTTAGGAAGTACTGATAGCGTTGGAGCTTTCAATTTTAATCAATCCAAAATCCATTTTGGCTATACCACAAAGTTTTAATATGATGATTTACAGTCAATTGGTAATTATTGAAAGCAGGAATGCATTTATTCTTTTACTCATCCTTTTGCTAAGTGCTTTTGCTATTTCCAAAGTGGCTTTTCCAAAGGTATTTTCTGAATTGATTTCTCCCAATAAACTCTTCGGCTTTAGGGTTAGAGAAGATTTAGGCACTAATCTTCGGCCATTTAGTTCAGAACACCTCTATTTCACGGCACTTAACTCCCTAAGTATTTCTTTTATTATACTTTATCTGCTCAACGCTGTCGATAGCATCACATTACCAGAAATCTTGATCATCGATCACTTCAGTATTGCCATTTTGCAGTGGCTTGGTCTCGCTTTTACCTTGAATTTACTGGTCTATATTAAATTTATATTAATTACAATCTTTGGTTTACTCTTCGATATGAGGGAAGCTATTTCACGACATTTTGTGGATATGGTCAATGCCTCATTGTTTTTCTTTCTGTTAATGCTCCTTTTTCTTGGGGTGGTGAGTTTTTCTTCATTTCTCCCGAACCCACGCTACATACAAGCAACCGTACTATTTGCTGTCTTATTCTACTATTATAGAGGACTATTGATTTACGTCAGATTGTTGAATGACCGGACACATAGCAAATTATATATATTTTCGTACATTTGCGCCACAGAACTGACCCCTCTCACACTTGGGTTGGTTTTAATTTTCAATAGCCAAATCTAGGAGAGCAAGTATAGAACTTATGTCTAATAGTACACAAGAGGAAAGGCTTAAAGAGGTCAAGAGCATCTTAGTATCTCAGCCTAAACCATCAGACGATAAATCGCCATATTATATTTTATCTAACAAGTATAAGATCAAGATCGATTTTAGGCCTTTTATTCAGGTCGATCCGATCAATGTCAAAGACTTTAGAAAGCAGAAAGTTGATATTTTAAAACATACTGCTGTAATCTTTACAAGTCGAAATGCCGTTGATCATTTTTTCAGACTTTGTAAAGAATTGAAGGTTGAAGTGCCTACGGATATGAAATACTTCTGTATCTCAGAGCAAACAGCAAACTACCTCCAAAAATATATTGTAGTTAGAAAGCGTAAAATATTTACTGGCTCTAGAACTGCTCAAGATTTAATCGAAATATTAAAGAAACACAAGAACGAGAAGTATGTATTCCCTTGCTCTAATATTAGGAAAGAAGATATTCCGGTTTTCTTAGAGGAGCAAAACTATGAGTTTACCGAAGCTATAATATATGAGACTGTTGCCAGCGATCTTTCCGATTTAGATGACGTGCAATATGATATTATTGCATTTTATAGCCCAAGTGGAATTAATTCGTTGTTTGTTAACTTTCCAAAGTTTAAACAGAATAATACAAGAATAGCTGTTTTTGGGCCGACTACGGCACAAGCTGCTCGTGAAGCTGGATTGATCATTGATGTTGAAGCTCCATTACCAAACGCCCCTTCGATGACTGGAGCACTGGAGTTATATATCAAAAAAGCCAATAATCTCGATTAAGTACTGGCCTTTCTCAGTAAGCGGCAAAACCGTTTTCTTGTAATATATTTATCCCAACTGAATATTTCGGCTAGATTTGTCGTTATGAGATTATGATTGGAACTTTTCGCTACACACTGGTTCTTCTGATTACAAGTACTCTCAGCGTTTTTGCGCAACAGGACGCGCAATTTACACAGTACATGTATAATCAGCTTTATTACAATCCAGCATTTGCAGGCTCAGGAGAAGGCAGTACATTAATGGCAATTCATCGCTCACAATGGTTTGGTTACGATGGTAGCATCAATCAAGGCGGAGCTCCTAACACGCAGTTAATCAGCTATAACACAAAGCTAGAAAAGCTTAAAACAGGCTTAGGAATCTACTTGAGTAACGACAATTTAGGGCCAAGCAACAATTTCCAGGTTCAAACGGCCATTTCTAAAAATATTAATCTCCCAAATGGCGGAGTTCTTACTTTTGGGTTAAATTTGGGGCTCTTTTCTAGTTCTATTAATTTTGATGATGTCATTGTTGTTAACCCCAACGACCCCATATCAATTGGATCTGGCAAAGAATCACAAATTCGTCCGGATTTTGGCGCAGGAATTATTTACCGAAAAGGAAATTATTTTGGTGGTTTCAGTACAAATCACTTACTTCAGCCAAAATTTGGCTTTGGAGAAAGTCAAGTTTCCAATCAATTAAATCGACACTACTATTTGACAATGGGTTATGATTATTCATTAAACCCACAAATAAAGATTACCCCAACTGTTTTACTTAAATCAGTAAGTCTAAATACTTACAATATTGATGTAAGCGTTATTGGCGAGTACAATAACAATTTACGTGCTGGATTGGCGTATAGACAATCCGAATCGGCATCTCTAATTTTAGGGTATAAAATATTGAGTGATCGTTCTTTAACTTTAGCCTATGCTTTCGATTTTGTAGTAGGAAATCGACAGAGTAAGGAGCCAACATCTCAGGAGTTAATGTTGATTTATAATTTCAAATCTGTTCCCGGAATAGCGGGCAGACGAATCATCAGAACCCCCCGATTTAGGTATTAAACTGAAGTTTTTATAAAATAATGATTTTGAGAATTTTGGTCAGTGGACTAGAATTATGATGAGAAAATACTATTTTTCGCGCTATATTTAATTAGTTGGCAATAACATACACTGCTTTTTAGTTAAGTAAAAACAAGAATTAAGCTATCAATGAGGAAAATACACGCTGGGTTTGCGATTTTAATGGCCGTTTCTTTAACCACAGGATGCTCTATGTTCAAGGGTTTTCTTGGAGGTGGGGGCATGAGTAAGGTGGAAACACTAAACAATGAAGGTCAACTTATGGGGGTTCCCGATAGAGAAGGTTGGTATCAGGAAACACCTTATGGAATGGTACAGATTCCTGGAAGTACGTTCTATATGGGACAGGCCGATGAAGATGTGGCTGCTTCCCAAATCAATTTCAATAGACAAATAACTGTGAGTTCATTTTTAATGGATTCAGAAGAAATTACAAATAATGAGTATCGTCAATTTCTAAATTTTATCGATACAATCTCCCAAGATCCCAACGAGCAATATTGGACTCAACAGGTAAAGCAGGAAGTGACTCCAAATCCAAACGTTTGGGACAGTGAGTTTGCTTACCATATGGGTGATAAAATGACCCAATATTATTTTAGTCATCAAGCATTCGATGATTATCCAGTGGTAGGTGTTAGCTGGGAAGCGGCAGCAAAGTTTACTGAATGGAGAACTGAGCACCTGAACATTGGTCGCCAAGAAGATGAAACCGGAGGCGGTGGAGGTCTTTTTGGTGGTAAAAAGAACAGACAAGCACAAGACAATGGTGTACAAGGCCTAGGCGGCCCAGGGCAATTAGGGGCTGCTCCACAAGGAGCTGCGGGACAACCTAATACGACTTTCAAAAGTACATTGCCTATAGAAAAAAGATATCCCAACATTAGACTCCCTACTGAAGCTGAATGGGAATACGCGTCTCGTGGTGGTCGAGAAATAATTAAATACCCTTGGGGTGGCCCTTATACAAGAAATAGAAGTGGATGTTTCTTGGCCAACTTCAAACCAGGCAGAGGCAACTACGATGACGATGGTTATCCATACACGGCTCCTGTGAATGCATTCTTACCCAACAATTTCAACTTATATAATATGGCGGGTAATGTAGCAGAATGGTGCTTAGATGACTTTTCTCCTATTTACAATCCTTTAGTATGGGATTTGAACCCACTCTTTTTGTATAAAGACAATGAAAGAAACAGCCCACATTATGGTAAAAAGGTAGTACGAGGCGGTGCATGGAACGATATTTCATATTACATCCAAACTGGAACACGCACCTATGAATATCGCGATGTAGAATCTGCTAGCATCGGTTTTAGATGTGCAATGGATTATTTGGGCAGTGCGGGTGATGACTTCGGAACTAACTAAACTATAAACTTCAACCAAATTAATACTCATATGGCAAACAAATCATTTACAGAAAACTTTTACGGCAATATCATGCCTAAAATCTATGGACTAGGCGCTGCGGTCGTAATCATAGGAGCAATGTTTAAATTAGAAGGATGGGCAGGTGCCTCAATAATGCTAATCGTAGGTTTAGGTGTCGAAGCATTAATTTTTGCATTTAGTGCATTCGAACCCACATCAACCGACTATACTAAAAAGATGTATGAGGCCAATGCCATAGGCGCAGCTCCTAAACAAGACAATTCAAATGACGAAGTAAGTCTTGGTAAGATTTTAAAAGAAGCTGCTGTAAGCAAAGAAAGCTTAAAACAGTTTGGAGAAGGCATGACAGCACTTGCAGCCAATGCAAAAGGTATGTCTGACATGTCTAATGCTGTTTCAGCAACAAACGCATATGCCGATAGTGCTAACAAAGCATCTGAAGGACTAAGTAAAATTAGCCAAAGCACAACAGTGACAGCGACCGCTATGGCACAAATGGCAGATTCTGCGAAGAGTTCTGGAGAGATTCAAACACAACTGAAAACTTCAGTGGGTTCTTATCAAATTCAATTACAGAATGCCGCAACACAGCTTGATGCTCTTAACAAAGTGTACAAAGAAGAATTGAACGATTCTCAATCGCATGTTAAGGCGATTAAATCATTCTATGCCAATATCGACACTGCTTTAGCTGGAGTAAGTGCAGCAACTAAAGAAGCAGAAGAATTTAAAATACAAATGGGCAAATTAAACACCAATGTTAATTCACTTAACAAAGTATATGGTGCTATGTTGTCTGCAATGAAAACATCTAATTAACTGATCTATTATGGCAGGAGGTAAGGAAACCCCACGGCAAAAGATGATCGGTATGATGTACTTGGTACTCATAGCTCTTTTGGCCCTACAAATTAAAGATACAGTTCTTGAGAAATTCGTTTTGATGGAAGCTGGACTACAAAGTTCCAACGCGGTTTATGAAGCCAGTAGTAGACAAATCTTTCAGAGTATTAGTAAAGCTGCTCAAGACCAGGGTGGAAAAGAAAGTGATATAAAAGTCGTTAATGCGGCCAAAGAAGTCCGTAAAAACACCACTGACCTAATCGACTACCTTGCCAATATCAAGCGAGAAGTTAGTTTAATCACAGCGCGCGGAGATTCAACGATGATCTACGAGAGAAGTACATTAAAGAAGTATGAAGAAGCATCTACCTATTTGGTAGAAAAGAAAAACGCTGATGAAATGAAGAAGCGTTTAGATGATTATATTATTCAAATGAATACCACCTTATCTGCGGTAGGCATCAATAAAAATTGGACATCAGTAGCTATGGATGCGAAAGACATCGAATTCTACAAGGATAATGTTGAAGAAAGAGGAAAGAGTTTTGCTGACTTGAATTTCTACAAAACACCTTTGGCAGCTGTTTTAGCTCAATTAACATTCTTCGAAAATCAAATTTACGCTCGCGAATCAGAGGCACTCGGTTTATTAGGTGGAAGGGTTGGTGCTACCGCAGTTAAAGGTTTTGACCAAATTACTGGAACAGTATTACCAACGTCAAACATTGTGACTGCTGGAACTGACTTTGAAGCAGAAATTTTCTTAACCGCTTCGAACTCTGCTTTAGAGCCTTCAATGTCTTTTAAAGGTCAGCCCATTCAAGTAGAAAATGGTAGAGGTAAAATCAAGTTTAAAGCATCGGCAACATCTTATAAAGATAATCTCTCAGAGCAGACTTTTACGGCCGAAATCAAGTATAGCGATGGTGGAGAACTGAAAACAGTGCCAATAAGCCATACTTATATGGTGGCGCAGCCAGTAATAGAAGTAAAAGCTGAAGCGATTCAGAATTTATACCAGAACTGCGCAAACGTTCTTCAAATCAACGTGCCTTCTTTAGGCCCGGCATACAATCCATCCTTTACTTTAACAGGAGCTAAGCAAACTGCGGGTTCTAAAAAAGGGGAAGTAGTTGTTATTCCAGGTACGGGTACTAGAAATGTAGGAATTGGCGTTAGTAGTGGTGGAGCAAAAATTGGTGACGTAAGTTTCACTGTAAAATCTATTCCAAGACCAGCCTTCAAGATTTTGGTGGGTGGAAGTGAATATGATCCTGAAAAAGGTCTAGCTACAGTGCCTAATAGCATTACTTTGAAATTAGAACCAGATGCTGATTTTGCTAAGAATTTCCCTTCAGATGCGAACTTCTTCGTTTCAAAAGGTAAAATTCTTTTGATCAAAAATAACCGTCAAAGTGGATCTGTTGATATCACAAATGCGAGTACAGACTTCTCACTTGCTGCTATTAAAAGTAGAATTGCATCAGGTGACCGTTTGGTTATCATTGTAGAAGAATACACCCGATTGAATTACAATAAGGAAGTAGAGGTTGTTAAATACAGCGATAAGAGTACTATAAATATTAATTAAAATGAAAACTCTCTCAGTAATTGGTTTACTCTTCTTATTAAGCTTCAATAGTTTTGGACAAGCCAATGCTAATGGAACTGCACCTATTGATAGTGTAGAAAACTCAAGAAGATATAACATCAATTCAATAAGGCCTATCCGCAGTGAGGACGTAATGTTCAGTATTCGCGTATGGTCTAAAATGGACCTGAGAGAGAAAATCAACGAAGGTTGGAATTCTAAGAATTCAAAAATCGTTGAGATCATTTTCGAAGGAATTGATTTGTGGTACAACTCTGCTGAGGGTGAAGGAATTGCGCCTTATAATCCTTTGACACAGGGCTTTGACGATAAAGATTTACTTTCTGATAAAAACACATACCTAGACAGAATTATCATCGATGGAACTAAAGGAGAAGATCCTACTTTAGATGAAATTGACCGATGGAAAATTGAGGCTACAACTCGAGGTGAAGATCCTGATGCTTATGTTCAGACAAAGACTAGAGAGAAATTAGCTCCTGACACAATTCCTAAGAATAGAATTTCTATTCTTGAAATTGAAGAAGACTTACTTTTCGATCGAAATCGTTCTGTGCCTATTTGGGATATTCAAACTGTAAAAATTGTTGCTCAATCTGACATTGCTGGTGGTGCTGAAAAAGAGATGGTTAGAATCAAGTACAAAGATTTGACTAACTACTTAGATAAAGTCTATCGCGAGAGTTTTGCTAATAAAGAGCAAAATGTACGCGCTTTTTGGTTTAACCCTAGGAATCCTAGAAATTTCGATATCAGCTTAAACAATGCATTTGATTTAAGATTGTTCAGTTCTAACATCACTAAGTTCTCGAACCCGAGTGATGCAGCAATGGAGAATTTTTTCCAAAATCAAATTGAATCAGGCAAACGTAGTTTAATGGAGATTTCTAGAGACTTTAGATATCAATTGTTAGAATCGATACATAACCTTTGGGAGTATTAATAAAATTGAAGTTGAATAAAAAAAGGGACGCTTATGCGTCCCTTTTTTGTTGGAAGAAACTCTGAATCAAATTAGCTCGATTCTCACCTACGAGCGCTACAAGTTCTTCTCTAGAAGCTTGTTCTATCTTGCTCATCGTTCGGAATTCCTTCATGAGCTTATCCACCGTAAAGCGCCCCAAGCCCTTTACATTCTCTAATTCAAAATTGAAGCTATTCTTAGACCTTAAATCGCGATGGAAATTAATGGCGAACCTGTGTGCCTCATCACGCAGTTTCTGAATTAACCTGAGTGCCTCTGATTTCTTATCAATATGCAACGCAAACTCATCACCAGGAAAATAAATCTCCTCTAGCCGCTTGGCTATTCCTATAATGGGCACTTCTCCGTAGATACCCAATTGCCTCAAGGCATCGCAAGCTGCGTTCAGCTGACCCTTACCTCCATCAATTACTATAAGCTTGGGCAACGAAAGCTCTTCATCTAAGAGTCGCTTATAACGCCTCCCGACCACTTCTGTCATCGAAGCAAAATCATCGGGACCCACAACTGTCTTGATCTTGTAATGTCGGTAGTCCTTCTTAGATGGCCTGCCCATTCTAAAACATACCATCGATGCTACTGGATTAGTACCTTGAATATTGGAGTTATCGAAGCATTCGATATGCACCGGTAATTCCTTTAATTGAAGATCTTGTTGAAGCTGTTTCAGAACCCTAGTTCCTTTGTCCTTCACATTATCAAGCGCCTCATACTTTTCCTTTTTAGCAAAGAGTGCATTCTTAAGTGATAGCTCAATCAACTTCTTCTTATCCCCAATTTGTGGTACTTGGATTTGGATGGTATCTGACTCAATTTCTAGCTGCTTATTAGTCAAAACTTCCCTTGTGATACTTTGATAACGATCTCTCATGTCTACCATCATCAAAGCGAGAATATCTTCATCCGATTCTTCAAGCTTCTTTTTGATCTCAGACGTTTTAGAAAGATTGATCATTCCATTTTTGATCCTTAGGTAGTTTACAAATGCACATTTTTCATCTGACACAATTGTAAAAACATCTACATCGGCAATCTTCGGGCTTACTACCACAGATTTAGACTGAAAATTCTCAACCATCTCCAGCTTGTCCTTAAAGTCTTGTGCCCTTTCAAATTGCAGCGCAGCAGCCGCTTCGAACATTCTTTCTTTAAAATAACTCTTAGGTAAGCTCAGGTTGCCTTTTAAAATATTTAAAGCCTGATCAACATCTTTGAGATAATCCTCTTCAGTTTGCCGTCCCTCACAAGGCCCTTTACAATTTCCTATATGGTATTCCAAACAAACCTTGAATCTGCCCTTTGCTATATTATCTTCAGACAAATCGAATCGACAAGTGCGCAGCGTGAACAAAGTATTAATCAATTTCAAAAGGCTGTTCATCGCCTTTACGTTGGCATAAGGCCCAAAATACTTCCCGTTGGAAGGGATTAGTTTTCGGGTACTGTAAATTCTCGGGAAACGCTCATTAGAGACGCAGAGGTAAGGAAAAGTCTTATCATCCTTGAGGAGGATGTTGTATCGAGGCTGGTTCTGCTTGATGAGGTTATTCTCCAACAAAAGCGCATCAAATTCAGAATTGACTAGCGTGATTTCAATGCTTTGAATCTCTGACACCATCCTCAATGTCTTTCTATTTACACCAACCGCCTTGCTGAAATAACTAGAAACTCGCTTTTTCAAAGATTTAGCCTTACCAACGTAAATAAGAATATCATCTACATTGTAATAACGGTAGACCCCTGGGCTATCAGGTAATTTCGATATGTCTTTAGGAGTAAAGCGATTGGCTTCCATTAATAAATCTCAGGATCATAAATGGTGGAATCGCTACGTACGTTATCTTGAGTGTCTAGAATATCCGCAAATCTTTGGCAATCAATTTCCAAGCTCAAATTAGCCGGCTTCGGAAACTTCGCTTTTCTAATATTCAAAGTAGTGTCCTTATATACTTTTTGGAAAAAACGACCGACAATCGGCAATGCGGTTCTCGCTCCTTGTCCATCAGGCCAATATCTAAAATGAACAGCACGATCATCACCACCTACCCAAGCACCAGCCACCAAATCTGTAGTTACACCAACAAACCAACCATCAGATGCATTTTGAGTAGTACCTGTTTTCGCACCAACTTCGTTTTCCGTCTGATTAAAATTAGTGAGGCCATACTCTGACCAAAGTCTTGTTCCTGAACCTCTTCTAGTTGTTTCTTGAAGCATATTGAGCATAACATAGGCGACATCTTCACTAATTGCCTGCTTCTTCTGAGGTACTTTGCTCCAAATGACATTGCCAAAACGATCTTCAATTCTTGTTACGTAATGTGCCTCAATGTGAGTGCCTTTATTCGCAAAAGTGCCAAAGGCAGAAACAATTTCATGCAACGAAACATCTACGGTACCCAAGGCGATGGCATAATATGGGTCAATATGTGATTCAATTCCTAGACGGTTAGCCATATCCGCTACTTTTTGGGGCTTTACGATGTCCATAACTCTAGCAGAAATTGAGTTTACTGATTTAGCCATGGCGAGCTTCATTGTCATTCTTTCTCCACTAAAACGGTCCTCAGCATTTTGTGGCGCCCAAGGCTTTGATTGCCCTGGTATTTTAATGGTTATAGGTTGATCGATGAATTCGAAACATGGAGAATAACCCTGTTCTATAGCAGTTGTGTATAAAAATGGTTTAAATAGCGAACCGGCTTGCCTTTTTCCTTGTCGCACGTGATCGAACTTAAAATACTCGTAATCAATACCACCAACCCAAGCCTTGATTTCACCTGTGTGAGGATTTGCAGCCATAAAACCTGCCTGTAAAAAGTGCTTGTAGTATTTCAACGAATCCATCGGGCTCAAAAGCGTATCGATTCCTCCCTTCCAAGTAAATATTTTCATAGGAACAGGCTTGTTCAAGTAGTAATTGATGGAATCCTTGTTTTTACCATGTTGTCTTACCAAACTTCTGTATCGCTCAGTTCTTGGTAAAACACTCTCTTCAATAAAGCCTTTAATTACCTTGCCATTCTCATCAATCCAAGGTTCTCTTTTATTACCATTCGCATCTATTAAAGACCTAAAAAAATTGGCTTGCACTTGACGCATAGTACTGTCCATTGCTTGCTCAGCATAAAGCTGCATTCTACTGTCAAGGGTAGTATAAACCCTCAACCCATCAGCAAATAAATCATAGCCCAAATCTTTCGTGATTGAGTTCAGATCCTTTTTCATTTCCTCACGGAAATACTGTGCTAACCCAAAATTTTGATCTTGAATATTATAATCGAGCTCAATTTCTTTAGGCGCTAACGTATCGTAAACAGCTTTATCTAAATAACCATACTTGATCATTTGATTCATTACGACATTTCGTCTTTGACGGGAGCTCTCAGGATTTCTTACCGGATTATAGCGTGTAACCGCCTTTTGCAAACCAACCAAAACGGCTGCTTCGTCTACCCTCAGTTGATTGGGTTTCTTATCAAAAAATGTCCTTGACGCAGATTCAATTCCAAAAGTGTTACTTCCAAAACTAACTTGGTTGAAATACATGGCCATGATTTCGTCCTTGGTGTAGGACTTCTCTAATCGAACCGCCAAAATCCACTCCTTCGTTTTATAAATCAACTGATCCAACATTCCATTGATCCCTTCTAGTTTGCCCTTCTCGTCATCTTCAATTATCCTAGTATCAAATAAATTTTTAGCCAACTGCTGCGTAACGGTACTTCCTCCGCCTTGTGGGTTAAAAGTGAGTACGCCATAAGCCGCACGCAGCATACTCCTTAAGTCAATGCCTGAATGACTCTTGAATCTAATGTCCTCGGTAGCTTTTAATGCGTTCGTTAGGTTCTCTCCGAGCTCATCATAACTCACCGTGGTACGGTTATCACGATAATAACTACCTAGAATTTCACCATCCGCACTGTACAATATGGAGCTAAGATTTTGTTCAGGATTCTCTAATTGGCTATAGCTCGGCAGCTCGCCAAACCAGTTGTTTACATTGGAGCTTACAGACCAGATATAAACAGGAAAGCCAACAAACCCCAAAACAAAAAACACCCACAAAACGATTGTCAGTTTTTTGAAAATCATTTTCTTATTACTCTTTTCCTCCGTGGCCATAACTACTGATAAAATTTTTTATGAAACTTGAGGTAAGTATCCAGCTCTTTAGATTGGTAAAGCATCTGGAAATTATCTCGAGATATTGCAAAATTATTAAAATTTGAGTCGACTTCAATTTTAAAGCCTTTCATTGCTTTGGACAGCGCCCTATTATAAGCTTCAGCAGTCTTTTTATCTGCAAATGAATTGATGAACATAATGCCAAGATTCTTGCTCTCATCCAACACCAGCTGACCAATGCTTAGTTTTAAGTGACTAAATGTTTCGTTATTATATGCTTCAATTAAAGCTTTTAATTGCGCTCCATCTGTTACGGTCTGCTCGAATACTACTGACACCAAATGTAGCAGCTTAAAGTCCTCGCTGTATTCAAAATCTTCGCTACGCACTATGCTTTCTTTTACAGGCTTTAATGCTGCCAATAGATCTTTTGCGTATAAATTCAATTTCCCATCGGGATACTTGCTAATAAAGTCGTTTAAGCCTTGTTCATATGAAAATAAGCTCTCCGTTTTTGCTTTTAGAATAACGGCCAATAGCTGCACTGTTGGTAGAAAGTCTACGTCTTCAAAGGATTTGAGAGCATCCCGCAATATTTGATCTGCTCTTACATATTCGCCATTCTCGTAAGCACGATAAGCCGTAGCGTAAACTTGTTGTAAAGCTTTATTTCTGGCTTCCTTCTCAGCGGAATAATTAGGGTTGATTAGTGTCTTGGCAATTAAAGACTCTGGGAATTCATCGATAATCTGCTGCTTATAGATATTGGCCTGACTGGCATCCGTATCTTGATAAATTGTATAGAGCGCGAAAAGGGTTTCAAGTTTAAACTCTGTTTTTGGATACTTCTCTATCAGCGTTTTATAAGTACTTGCAGCTTTTGGCACTCTTTCCAAGCCAAAACGATATACTCTGCCCAGTTTAAAGTAAGCGGCTTGATTTTCTAAATGAAGTTTTTCCCGTGCTTCAGCAGTAGTAGGTATAGTCGCCAAAAGTTCTTCCTTTTTTGCCTTTCTAGCATTACTAGATTTAGCGATGCTTTCTTGTATCGGTACATCCTCCACCACGACCGATTCTTCTGTATTCTCATCATTGAAAACTGTTTCTTTTGTCGATCTTCTCCAATTATCCTCTAATGGTCGATTGCCCCATCTCCGTTGAAATTCAAGCGCACCTAATTCAACAGCTGCATCATTATAAAAATACCAATCACCAGAATTATTACCTGCTGAAAAACCAGCCCCTCCAGAGGCATTAGCAGCGCCTGTAGTTGCCGCATTTCTTCGCTCTTCTTTCTGCTTTTCTCTTTCGTCTTCTTCTAAATCATCGAGATGAGCATCCAAAAATGCATCTAATGAAACTGGATTAAGCTCTGCTAAAGACAAAAGGCTATCGTTTTTACTGATCGTCTTGAGCTGAGTCACAAATTCATTTAAAACCTCTTTCCGTTTTGAATGCACCAAATAATTATCAACATCAGTTGGCATAATAGCTACGGCACTGTCATAGTATTTGCTAGCCAATTCGAATTTTTCGTATACCTCGAAATACAATTGGCCAGCCCTTAAATATGAAAGTGATTTTTGGCGAGGCGATGGCTCTTCAACTGCCACAGCCTTGAAGTAATTATCAAGCGCTAAATCATAATTAGTAAGGCGCTTTTCGAACTCACCCATCTCGTAGTATATCTTTCCTCTGAACTCTTTATTCTTCCCATCCTTCAAAAGGTCAGCATAAAATTTTCTTATTTTCTCAATCTCGGTAGGCGAACGCACGGAACTCACATTTTTCATATTGAGCCTAGCGTAAAAAGTAAGGTCATAGGGTGGTGTACCCTTCAATGATGCTTCATAATATTTGTAGGCTTCAGCATTATTTCCATTGGCTTGCTCAATTTGTCCTAAAATGAAATTGATTCTCGATTTTGTATCTCGCTCTGGTACAATTTCGCTTACCTCTTTTAGGTGCTTAGCCATTGCCTCAAAGTCACCTTCTCTTTGGTTAAAATAAGCCAACTGAACTTTATAGTTCGCCATATTTTCTTCTGTCAATTGCTGAGTCTCTAAAAAATTGGCTACATCTATGGCTTTTTCCTTGTCGCCTAAGTCCATGTAAGTCTGCATCAAAACAATCAAAGCCGCATGTCGTGTCGGGTCATCGGTACTAGTTTGATTGATATACTGAAGGGTCTCTATAGCAAACTGAAATTCAGCTCTGAGATGCCTAATTTTTCCAATAATCAAGTAATTATCATCTGTCCAGTCGCTAGAGCCATACCATTCTATTACTTGAGAGGACTTTTTGAAAGCGTCTTCTAATTTTTGTTTATTGCTATTAATAATCCCAGAATCGATATCAGGATAAATCTTAAGGATTTGATCGTATTTATATTGGTATGAATTGGCAATTTCAGCGAAGACCTCTGTAAGGTATAAATCGGCATAGAAATACCCGTTATACCGTGCATTCATATTCTGGTAACCTTTTGAGTTACAAGCGAACAACAAAATAGTAATGCTTAAAAAGTAGAAGCTTCTGATAATATGTGGTAAACTGCGTTTCAAAATTTTCGTTGAGCCAATGAAGGAACGAAATTAAATCTTAATTAATACAAATAAAGAAAGCAGATTATCTATTAATCCATAATTTTGGGGTCGCTAAAAAATGGCCATGGCAAAGAATAAAAAAACCCTTTCGAACTGGTTGAATAACAGGCACATTCTGATCATTCAGAATGAAGAAGATTTTTCGCATAAGGCTACCTATAACTTCACTTATGCCCGTATAGTGCTCTTCGCTTTTTTAGGGCTAGGGGTTATTTTTATGTTAAGTTTCTATTTAGTAAATACTATCCTGGCGCAGTGGTTCGATCCAAGTTATGCTGAAAGAGAAACCAGAAAAGATCTAGTTTCCATGAGTCTATCACTAGATTCGCTGGCTTCGGAATTAGAAAGTCGAGATTTATTCATTCAAAGTATTCGAACAGCCTTAGAGGGAGAGCCCTCTGATAGTGAACAACTCAATTCGGAACAAGCTGCAGCTGCGGTTCAATTGACTACCAGCCCTAATTCCAATCAGATTGATTCCCTTTTTAAATCACAATTCGAAACAGGAGGTGATTTTTTATTAGGCCAAAATTTTAATAACCTTGAATTAAGGCAGACTTACCTGTTTTCACCGATCAGCGGCTACATTTCACAGGCCTTCGATCCAAAAAATGAGCATTTCGGGATTGACGTAGTTTCCAAAAAAGATGAACCCGTAAAGTGTATAGCCGATGGCACTGTTATTTTTTCTTCCTGGACCCAGGACGCAGGCAATGTGATTGCGGTTCAACATAAAGAAAACCTAATATCTGTTTATAAACATAATTCCGCTCTGACTAAAGAAGTGGGGAATTTTATTACTGCGGGCGAAATTTTGGCCATCATTGGTAATACTGGTGAGTTGACAAATGGCCCTCATTTACACTTTGAACTTTGGTACAATGGTAGTGCTGTGAATCCCGAAGATTTCATCGTATTTTAGCGAGACTCAACTTATAATATTAGATCATATGTTTTCATCTAAGGACGAAAAGAAAACAATAGAGGAACAAAGTAACACCAGCAATACCATCGGTAAGGACACCACGCTTGAAGGCAGTATTGAATCCTCTGGCAACATTAGGGTAGAAGGCAAAATCTACGGCCATGCCAAGGCAAAAGCAAAATTTGTGATGGGTAGCGAAGCACTTGTTGATGGCAATGTAACGGCCAGAACAGCCGAAATCGCAGGAACAATCAAAGGTAATATCGAAATTTCAGAACTGTTGGTGCTTAAACCTACCGCAGTAATCAATGGCGATATTCTTACCAATAAATTGATTGTTGAACCTGGAGCAACATTCAATGGAGCGTGTAAAATGGGCCACCTTGCTAAGGAAATCGAAATCGGAAAGCCAGCAAGCCATACGAGGGAAGTTGCCATTAAAAGGGCGTAATACTTCGACCAAGTACTGAGCTAAAACATGATGACAGATCAGGACAAAAAAGGCCCGAACAATTATCTCAAATATTCTCAACTCGGAATTCAGCTTTTCGTGACCATCGCCCTATGTGGCTGGCTTGGTTATAAAATGGATGAATGGTGGAATAGTGGTAAGGCACTTTATGTCATTATTATGATTTTTGTTGGCAGTGCTGGCGCTTTCTATCAAATGTATAAGTCCTTGCCCAAGGAGTAATCTGTATTTCTTTTTGACTTTTATAGCACAGTAAATAGCCAAATTATGAGCTATATGATTTGCTTAGGATTGGCTAATGCTAAGTATTCGAATATTTATCCGGCAAACAAAATAGCTCTACGGTTTAAGCTTCATAGAAGCGAGTAATTTTATTATTTCTCTTCCGATAACACATCGCCTAATTGTGTCATTTTAAAACGGTCGAGTTGGGCAGAGGTGTGTTCCTTGATCATAATTCCCTCCATATGTTTGATAATGTCGGGATGAAGAGCAGCAATATCTTTTTGCTCTGCAGGGTCGGTTTTGAGGTTATAGAGCTCTATAGTCATATTTCCCTTCTTAATGTCTTTTCTAATGCCTTTCCAGTCGCCCATTCGGATGGCCTGCTGACCTTGGTATTCAGGAAATTCCCAATACAAATATTCGCGGTCTTGTTGGGTTCCTTTACCTGTTAGTGTGGGAAGAAAGCTCACTCCATCGGTCTCTTTTGGTATTTCGGTATTGGTGAGCTCACCCAGGGTGGCCATCACGTCCCAAAAGGCAGAAATATGATTCGTTTTAGCTCCCGCCTTAATTTGACCAGGCCAAGTAGCAATCATAGGCACTCGAATTCCTCCTTCATAAGTAAAGCCTTTGGTGCGGCCATAGGCCGTTTCGAAAGGCGAAGCACTTTCAAAATAAGGAGCATCTACTCCGCCAGTATAGGTTGGGCCATTATCGCTAGTGAAAATAATTAAGGTGTTCTCATACAGCCCCAGCTCCTTTAATTTGCCTACAATTTCGCCCACTTGATCATCTAAATAAGTGATCATACCCGCATAAGCTGCCTTTGGGTATCGGTTCGGAAAATAGCCTCTATCACCAACATAAGGTGCTTCATCGCCCCACAATTTCACATAACGATCAGTGTATTCTTGTGGTACTTGGATTGGCAAATGAGGAATTGGAGTGGCATAGTACATAAAGAAAGACTCATCCTTATGCCTTTCAATAAAGTTGAGCACTTCGGTTTGCATTAAGGCGGGGGCATAATCTGGTTGCTCGTTGAACTTGTCGTAACTGGCCAGATCCATAGGGTCTAAATCAGCCCCTAATTTCTGACTTGGCGCCACCAAGTCGTTGTCTAACCATACTTTTTCTTCATTTTTCCAAAGGTGTTTTGGGTAAAGTTGGTGTGCTTGGCGTTGGCAATTGTAACCGTAAAAGAAATCGAAACCCATGTTGGTGGGAACCGACTCTGACAAAGGAGCTCCTAACCCCCATTTGCCAACAATGCCTGTTTTATAACCAGCGCTTTGCAACACGTTGCCTATGGTAACAGTGCTTGAAGGTATAGGACGTTGGCCTTCTAAATTGGGGTCGTTTACGGCTTTTTCATAGTTCCAAACCTCACCTCGTTCAGCCCATTCGTCATTCCCACGGATGTATGCTTTGCCCGGTTGTTTTCCTGTCATCAGCATGTAACGCGCAGGTGCGCAAACGGGAGCACCAGAATAATGCTGAGTGAACATCATTCCTGACTTTGCGAGTGCATCTATATTCGGGGTTTGAATTTTTGTTTGGCCATAAATACCAAGTTCTCCATAGCCAAGGTCATCGGCCAAAATGTAGATGATATTGGGTTTTTCAACTTTAGGTTTGTCATCTTGACAAGCCGTGAAACAAATGGCGAGGATTAAAAAAATGAGTAGTTTATTCATAGCTTCTAAATTCTATCAACTGTCTTTTACACACCTAAAACCGGTATGCATTAAGCCCGTTTCGATTGTGGATTCGCTCTTTCCTGTGATTTGATAACCATGGCAAAAGCTAGGTTCACAAAGGAAAGAACCACCCTTCAGTACCTTTTGACTTTGCTCATTGGGTTGAAAGTTCTCCATTTTCATTCCTTTTGGCAGGTCCCAATCGCTGGTCCACTCCCAAACATTACCCGCCATGTCGGTCAGGCCGAGCTTAGTTTTACCAAAATGACCCACAGGAGAAGTGTACTCAAAACCATCCTTTGCTGTGTTGATATAAGGAAATGAACCTTGCCAAGTGTTGGCCATGTACTTTCCTTCAACAATCAAATTATCGCCCCAATTGTAAATAGTGTTTACATCTTTCGCGTCTTTGGCAGCATATTCCCACTCGGCCTGAGTTGGAAGCCTTTTTCCTGCCCAGTCGCAATAAGCAAGGGCATCGTTATAGGAAACTTGGGTTACGGGGTGATCATCTATTGCTATAAATCCGTTGGATCCGGTAGGATATTGCCAATTGGCGCCTTCTTGCAAAAACCAATTCTTCTCGATACTGAAAACAGCTGAATTACCAAATTTCTCTGCTTCTGTAATGTATTCTGTTGACTCTACGAATGATCGAAATTGCGCAACCGTTACAGGCGATTCATCCATGAAGAATGCAGCAATCGATTTTCCCTTGGGAATATATTGCATGCCATATGGAGCTTGTACTGATTCTGTCTTAGCACAACTTGAAAACACTATTAAAAAGAAAAAGGCAAAATTCCTCATTTCAAAAATGATTTGCCGTCCAAATTACCCTTTACCTTTTCAGCAATTTCGATACCCATGAAATCACAGATGGATGGCATGATATCGACTATGCCAGGTTGATTAAAGAAATCAGAAGTCAAATTACTTTGGTTGGTGACTATCCACGTAGTTCGTTCTCTTTCCGATTGGCCGCCATGTCCTTTACCATTTTCAGCGGTACGGCCATGATCTGTAGTAATTACAATCATCCATTCCTCATTATGATCCTGCTCTCTTTGCTGAATCGCTTTCCAAATCCTTCCTACTTGATCATCGGCTAATTTTACAGCATCAGTCATTTGTTGACTGTCGCCATAGCGATGCCCCATATCATCGGTATATTCTAAATAAACCCAAGAGAGGTCGGGACTTGATTCAGCGATATAGTCAGCAGTTTTATTCACCACCAATTCATCAATATTTCGAATATATACGCGCTCCTCGTCATGGGGGAAACGAAGGGTATCCAACTCAAAACCATCAAAGGCAAAGTCCATTTTGATATTACCTGTTTCAGCCAATCCTTCTCCAATCAGCTTGGTCCTATTGTCTAGCCAAGTCGAAAAAATGGCAGTTTTTAGTTCAGGGTCATGGTTTTTAGCGATTCTGAAAATAGTCGGGTAATCATAATTAGGTGCTTTAATACTATTGCCCCAAACATTATGCTTGTTGGCCCATGTGCCCGTTAACAGGCTATTATAGCCAACGGCCGAAATTGTGGGCGATTCAGATTTACCTCCTTTTTCACCACCAACATATGCCCTAGAATAGCCACCAGCAGCCGCGATCTGATCTAAAAACGGTGTATCCACATTTTCAAGTACATCGGCAGGAATTCCATCGAGTAAAATGAAAATTGCTTTTTTACTTTGAGCCAAACCCGAAAACTCAAAGGAAAGCATCAAAAATAAGCAACAGGTAAATCCTTTAATTCTTCTCATTTTTTAGAATTCAACAAAAGGTAATCGGCATTTGCGATTAGTTCATCAGGGTGATCCGTATTCTTGAACACTACGAATAGCTTAATTCTTCCGCTATTTGGCTTTAATATGATATCTGTATTCTTGAAACTTTGATTGTTCGTAAAGATATTCAGCTTAGAACACCTAAAAGCTCACCATCCAAAGCACCTTTCCTGATTTCTATATTTCCTGTGTAATTATAATTTTCGTTATATAACCCTCTGAAAGTAATGCTTACTAATTGCTCTAGTAGCACGTTATCAAACCTCATATAATGTCCATCCTTGATATCGCCTACTACGTTGGCACCTTGAGCGCTCCAAACTTTATTATCTTGATGCATTTCATTTGCGTTTTCCGCTTCTAAAACCGAGGCCCTAAATACAAATTGTTCTGTGGTTGTGATTGCAGGCACTCCTGCACTGCCTTTGTCAGTGTAGGAAGCAGTAAGCACATAAGCGCCCTTGACATTAGAGCGATCGTGCTGATCAAAGGCCAATTCACCTTTGGCCGGTAAAGTTGCCGCACTTCCGCTTAGGCTCATAATGTACTTCACCATTTCCATAATGTCTTCATCATTCAGCTGAGGATGGGCAGCCATTGGTGTTTCACCCCATACTCCTGCACCACCGTTTTTTATTTTCAACGCGAGCATAGGCATATCGCTGTCGCTATACTTAGTCGCAATTTGCTGATAGGATGGCCCATTCACTTTTGTACCAATGGCATGACAAGCCTTACAATCCGAACCATCGATTAGTTTTTTACCCTTGATATCAATCTGAATTTGATGCCCCATTTTTTGGGTAATTTGGCTACTGCCTTCTGGCAAAAACTCAAGGTTAACTAAAACATCATTGGGAGAAATTCGCTTATTGGCAAGGCTTCCGTCTTCCATATCGTTGATGCTTATTTCGTAAGCAAGTTTTGAACTCGTATTGTAGAAGGTATTTTCAGAGTTGAAAACAAATGAAATTTCTGGTGGTGCATTGCCCGCGGCTATTTTGTAAATACTTTGAGTCTTGAGTCCTTCTGGATCGGTTACCGTGAGCTTGACATCGTAACTTCCTTTTTCCGTAAAGGTGAAAGTAGGATTCACTTCATCGTTGAGTGGGCTATTCGCTCCAAAATTCCATTCATATTTTAGAGTACCCCCTTCTAAATCTTCAGATTCTTGAGCCGAAAAATTCACGGTTAAAGGCAGAGCCCCAATACTTTTATCGGCACTAATTCGAGCAATTGGAGCTCTATTTCCAGACACAAAGCTGATTTTATTGAGTTGAGCATCGACATTTTGAGTATTCCAGCTTTCACCATATTCAAGAATATAGAGGCTGCCATCCTTCCCAAATGCCATATCAATAGGGTTATGAAACTCAGCATTTCCCATAAAGCGTTCCGCCTTCACAAAGGCATCATTTTCGTCCATGGTGATTAAGAAAATCCAATCACGCATCCATTCATAAATGAACAATTTGCCTTCGAAATAATCAGGAAAGGTTTTGGCAGATTTATCAAAAGTAGCTTTGCGAAAAACAGGGCCCGCCATGGCTGTTCTTCCTCCTGTACCTACCCAAGGAAACTCAGGTGAGGCATCGTAAGGATACCAAATAAATGAAGATTGGGCAGGAGGTAAATTTTGAATCCCCGTATTGTTGGGTGAGTCATTGATCAAATTATTGGGATCGAAGGGTTGGCGAGGCTTTTTGTTTACAAAATCGTAGTCCCAATAGGGAATGTTGTTTCCTCGGGTGTAAGGCCAACCCCAATTGCCTGCCTGCCTCGCTTGATTAATTTCATCGATACCATATGGGCCACGTTGTGGATCAGGTTTGCCTGCATCCGGACCCACATCTCCCCAATATACGTTCCCGTTTTTCTGATCTACAGAAAGTCTAAAAGCATTTCGGACACCCATCACATAAATTTCAGGTCGGGTTTTAGGGTCTTCATCTTCAAAAAGATTGCCTTTGGGAATAGAATATGTTCCATCAACCTCTGGCTTTATTCTGATCACCTTTCCCCTTAGATCGTTTGTATTGGCACTCGATTTTTGTGCATCCCAAACCGATCTTCCGGGGCCCTCATCACTTGGAGAATAACCATCTGATTCGAATGGATTGGTATTATCACCGGTCGAAATATAGAGGTTACCTTTGCCATCAAATTCCAATGATCCACCAGAATGACAGCACTCTCTGGTGCTGGGAAACTCTAACATCACCTTCTCTGAATCAAAGTCCAGAGTCTTGTTTGTGAGGCTGAACCTCGAAAGTCTCTGAAGTTTGTTGGCGTTTTTAGGCGTATAAAAAATATAGATCCAGTTATTAGTGAGGTAATCGGGATCTACTGCCAAACCTAGCAATCCGTCTTCGGCAACATAATCTACATTGAGATGGGCCACATTGGTCATCTCATTTGAACGCAGATCAAAAAGCTTTAAATCACCTGCCCTTTCTATAAAGAGAATTTTATCATTGGGCAAGTACTCCAATTCCATCGGTTCGTTGAGGTTATTGGCCAAAACTTCTCTTGTGAATCGATTCTCTAAGGGCACTCTCTCTGAGATCGATTTAGCATAGTCCAGTTTCTTACCTTGCAAAACATAGTCAATTCCTCCTGCTAAATGCTTTAGGAATGTTGGGTTCAAATAGGCTTCATCGGTATGACCTAAGCCAGTATAAAACATTCTCCCTCCATCAAACTCCCTGAACCAAGCGATAGGATGATGCTCTCCGTTTTCCCCACCCTCATAAGTGCTTTCATCTAAATTCAACAGCACATTGAGCCCCTCTGCAATACTTTTGTAATTGTACCATTCATCAAAGTGAACCCATTCTTTGGGTATATCTTTGGTAGCAGGATGAGTATTACCCAGCACATGAAGGCTCGCCTCTTGCTGACGCGGGTGGCTCAAAAAATAGGCTCCAACCAATTGATTATACCAAGGCCATTGGTATTCGGTATCAGCTGCGGCATGAATACCTAGAAATCCTCCTCCAGCTTGGATAAACCTTTCAAAATCTGCCTGCTGATATTGGTCTAAAATATCGCCAGTGGTGCTTAAAAATATTACTGCTGAATACCCTGCTAAAACTTCATCCTTAAACCAAGAGGCATCAGAAGTAGAATCTACCTCGAATCCTTTTTCCAGACCAATTTTTTGAATGGCAGCAACACCTTTGGGAATTGAAGCATGCTTATAACCCGCTGTTTTTGTAAAAACAAGTACCTTCTTGGCCCCAGAATTACCACAACTTGACAATAGTAAAAGCGCCGATAAAAGTAGCGCTAATGATAATATTTGTTTAAAAGTAATTTGGAAAAGGGATGAGGTAGTCATAAATGCCTGTTTAAGATAAACACTTAAAAGTTAAGGCTTTTTCTTATTGGTTTCGATAGGAATTGATTTACCGCCTCTACTAAACAATTTGTAATCAGCACGTTTAATTCGTTCTTTACGTTTTAGCCTTCTAAATGCGTTATATGAGCCTACCCAATGCCACTCGATTTTTATCATTCCTGGGAGTCTTCTTACTTATTTTCACTGTACAATCATGTAATAAGGAACAAGGCCCAGATGAAGAACAGGAAGAAGCATTCATATTAGGCCCATACGATGGCTTAGTCCCCTATATTGTAATTAATACAGGCGGCAGCAGCATACAAGACGACCCAAAGATAACAGCGCAAATGACCGTCTTTGTAAATAAAGAAGAGGTGCTCACTAGCCCTATCGGCATAGAATATAGAGGCTCTACATCTTTCACCTTATTCGCTAAGAAATCTTATGGTTTCGAAACTAGAGATGACGCAGGTGATGGCGTAAATGTTGAGCTTTTAGGTTTAAGCGCAGAGGAAGATTGGATTTTTTATGGGCCTTATAGCGACAAAACATTTTTGAGAAATGTGATCATCTATGAATTATCGAATCAGATCGGTCAATATGCTGTCAAAACCAAGTTTGTAGAATTGCAGATCAACGAAACTTATCAAGGCACCTACGTTTTGATGGAGAAAATCAAAAGAGATAAAAACCGGGTAAATATTAAAAAACTAGAACCTGAAGATACTGATCCAAACGACATTACTGGCGGCTATATTCTAAAAATCGATAAGACCTCGGGAGATGGCAATCCAGAGGCACTTTACACTGAAGCAATTAGTTTTCGTTCTGACTTTGGTGTCAATGGTAATGCCTTAAACTATGCCGCATTTGGTCAAAAAAGAGGTGAGGAGACCTATTTTCTTTACGAATACCCTAAAGATGATGACATCACCAGTATTCAAAAAGAGTACATCAAAGGCTATATCGATGACTTTGAAAACACTCTGTTCGGCTCTGGTACAGGCAACTACACTGATTATATTGATGTAAATAGTTTTGTAGATTTTTTCCTGCTCAACGAGTTAAGCGCCAATCCTGACGCTTACAGAATTAGTACTTTCCTGCATAAGAACAGAGGAGAAAAGTTGAAAATGGGCCCAATCTGGGATTTCAATATTGCCTTTGGCAACGACAATCGAAGTTCATCTGAAAAGTGGATGTATAAATACAACCTTGATTACCCTAATGACCTGTGGTTGGTGCCATTTTGGTGGGAAAAGTTAATGGCAGATCCACAATTCAAAGCTTCGATAAAGACAAGATGGAGTGAGCTGAAGGGCACAATCTTTTCTCAAAATAATCTTGAGAGCATAATGAATCAGCATATTGC
>JBLIKG010000002.1:0-29900 GCA_047636255.1 Roseivirga sp.
CAGTCAATCTCGAAGTCAGGCCATTACAAAAGCCATTATTTATGGGATATCGATTATTGTAATCTACATTGTAATCGGCTTGCTATTTACAAGCCTATTCGGTGTGGGCATTGCGAATGAGTTGGCCACAGGAGCCATTCCTAACATCATATTCTTCTCAGTTTTCTTTATTTTTGCTCTTTCATTTTTTGGCTTATTCGAAATCGTTTTGCCGAGTGGTTTTGTTAATAACATGGATAAAAAGGCAAATAAGGGAGGACTTTTTGGGACTTTCTTTATGGCCTTCACTTTGGTTTTGGTCTCTTTCTCATGTACTGGGCCAATTGTAGGTACTATCTTAATTGAGTCATTTCAAGGTCAAGTAATGAAGCCTGTAGTAGGAATGTTAGGCTTCTCAAGTGCCTTTGCCATACCATTTACCTTGTTCGCCATTTTCCCTGGGATGTTAAAAGAGCTGCCAAAATCTGGTGGCTGGTTGAACTCCGTAAAAGTAGTTTTGGGCTTTATTGAATTGGCCTTAGGTTTTAAATTCCTAAGTGTAGCAGATCAAGCTTATCATTGGGGATTGCTCGACCGTGACGTTTACATTTCTATTTGGTTCGTACTTGCCATTTTGTTGGGATTCTATTTGTTAGGTAAGATTCGTTTGCCACATGATAGCCCATCTGAGAAAACCTCAGTACCTCGTTTAGTTTTAGCTATCATCAGTTTCGTTTTTGCGATCTATTTGTTACCAGGTTTATTTGGTGCACCGCTGAAAGCACTTTCGGGATATTTGCCACCATTAAGTACTCATGATTTCGCGATCAAAGCGGTTATACAAGAAGAAATAGCCAAGGCTCAAATTTCTACCACTTCAACTAACAAGAATCAATTTCCATCTAAAGTGAAATATGCAGATATTCTCCATTTACCACATGGCATTCAAGGATTCTTCGATTATGAACAAGCGGTGAGCTACGCTAAAAAGGTAAAGAAGCCATTGTTTATTGACTTCACCGGTCATGGCTGCGTAAACTGCCGAAAAATGGAAGAATACGTTTGGTCCGATCCTCAAGTGTTAAAAAGATTGAAAGAAGATTATGTGGTGGTTGCGCTTTATGTAGACGATAAAACTACTTTGCCTGAGTCAGAATGGTACACTTCCGAATACGATGGTAAAGTGAAGAAAACGCTAGGCAAGCAGAATTTCGACTTTCAGATCACGAGATTCAACGGCAACGCTCAGCCTTATTATGTGCTTTTAGATAACAACGAGGAACCTCTAATTAGACCAAAATCGTACGATGCCGAGGTGACTAACTTCATTCAGTTTTTAGACAAAGGGATTAAGGAGTTTACCTCGCGATAGAATATTGCATTGCACTATTTTGTTTCGACTTTTGTTAAACAATGGCAATGCAAGAAACTACAATCAAAGACACATATCCTGTTCAGGGAATGCACTGCGCGGGCTGTGCTTCTACTATTGAAAAAACGCTCAAAAATGCCTCGGGAGTCACTGAGGTTTCTGTCAATTTCGCTACCAACACTGTCAGCTTGATTTATAATGAAGCTGATATTTCTTTTAAGAAGTTACAGCAACTAGTCGATAACGCTGGTTACCAACTGCAAGCCAAAGAGGAAAAATCTAAGGTAAATGAAGAACGGAGCAATGATTTAGCAAAGGCTAAGCGAAGCCTTTTTTTCGCCATTGCACTCGCCATAGTAGTTGTGGTGCTCTCGATGTTCGTAGGTGATTTTCAGTATAAAAATTGGGTATTGTTGGTCTTATCTGTTCCTGTAATTTTTGGTGCAGGGGCTCGATTCTTTACAAGCGCATTTAAACAAATCAAGCATGGGGCGGTCAATATGGATACCCTCATCGCTTTCGGAACAGGTTCCGCGTTTCTGTTCAGTGCCTTCAATACTATTTTTCCTTCTATTATCAAGCAGCAGGGTTTGGCAGTTCATGTTTATTATGAGTCTGCGGCTGTCATTATTGTATTTATCCTTTTAGGAAAGTACTTGGAAGAAAAGGCCAAGTTCTCTACCTCGAAGGCAATCGAAAAGCTTTATGAATTACAAGTAAAAAAGGTAATTAGGCTTGTGGAGGGTAAGCAAGAAGAAGTCTTACTGGAGTCGCTTCAAATCAACGATATTATTTTGGTAAAGGCTGGGGAGAAAATTCCGGTGGATGGCATTATTACTTCTGGGCGAGCTGAAATTGATGAAGCCATGATTTCAGGGGAATCACTTTTGGTGGAAAAAACGGAAGGTGATCAAGTAAAGGCTGGAACCATCAATAGCGATGGTAGTTTAGAGATTCGAACCGAGCAATTAGGGGAGAATACTGTCTTGGGAAAAATCATTCAAATGGTGACCGAAGCTCAAGGATCTAAGGCACCTGCCCAGCAATTAGCAGATAAAATTGCGAGCATTTTTGTTCCAATCGTACTGGGTTTAGCCGCGGTAACTTTCATTATCTGGCTTATTTTAGGTCCCGATCCATCTCTTACTTATGCCTTTGTCAATACATTTTCAGTATTGATTATTGCCTGTCCTTGTGCCCTGGGTTTGGCCACGCCAATGGCCATTATGGTAGGGATTGGTCGTGGAGCAAAACAAGGTATTTTGATAAAGGATGCTATAGCACTTGAAAACGCCTCTAAAGTTACTAAGCTTTTTGTCGATAAAACGGGGACTATTTCTGAAGGTAAATTATCGGTTACCGATTTCCATACTTTCTTCTCTGAAGAAAATAACTTGGAACTGTTGAGCATTCTAAACGGCATGGAAGCTACGTCTAGCCATCCTATTGCCTCTGCAGTAACACATTATTTAGAAGACAAGTACGACTTATTTCCAATCCAAGTTAAAGAGTTAAAAAATATACCTGGCGTTGGGCTTCAAGCCTCATTGAAAGAGCATCAATTTAAGGTAGTTGGTAAAGCTGGAATTAAAGATTTAGTTCTTCCAATTGAGGTTAAAGAGATTATAAAAGCACAAGACGAAAAAGGCAGAACGCAAGTATATTTCTTAAAAGATGATAATCTTTTAGCTTTAATCGCTTTAAACGATACTGTTAAGAAGTCTTCAGCGAAGCTGATCGCTCAATTGCAGGCCAAGGGAATAGAAGTAGAGATGCTTTCGGGTGATAACGAGCAAATTTGCTCCAATGTAGCCCGAGAAACAGGAATTAAGCAATACCGAGCAAATCTACTTCCTGATGAGAAGTTTGAAATAGTTAAAGAAGCTAAGGCAGCTGGGCATGTGGTTGCTTTTGCTGGAGACGGCATCAACGATGCACCATCCATGGCCGAAGCGGATCTGGGTATAGCCATGAGTACTGGAGCCGATGTAGCGTTAGAAAGCGCATCAGTGACTTTGTTAAATGGAGATATTTCAAAGCTTTTTGAGTTAATGTCACTTTCCGAAAAAACGATCAAAACGATGAAGCAGAACCTTTTTTGGGCGTTTTTTTATAATGTGATTGCCATTCCTATAGCCGCAGGGATTCTATTTCCATTTACAGGTTTCTTACTCAATCCAATGATTGCAGGAGCCGCAATGGCCTTCTCTTCGGTGTCCGTTGTTTTGAATAGTTTAAGGCTTCGCTAATCATAGGTTTAAAGTCTATATAAAATAGTTTCTTATCTCAGTCACATTTTCATTACTTTGCCGTTAGGAGGTTAAAAATAAGGCATGAACAAAAAGAAATTAGGAATTGCAGCAGCAATAAGTGGGATAGTAATTTTGATTCTTTATCTCAATTATAATGCTCCATCTCAATCAATTCCTCTCGAAAAAGTATTACTTGAAGAAGAAGTGGTAGTAGTTGAGCCAGAATATAAATTTGGGTTTTCTTTAGACGAATACAAAATCCTTGAAGGGAAGATTGAGCGAAACCAAACTATTGCCGATATTCTACTGCCTTTCAATATTAGTAATCAAGATATTTTTAGCATTGACCGACTTTCGAAAAGTGTTTTCAGTGTTCGTAATTTTATTCCTAACCACGACTACACTCTTTTTTATACCGAGGACTCCCTTAAAAAAGCAGCTTATTTTGTTTATGAGCCAAGTCCTTTGGAGTATGTGATTTACCAGTTGAAAGATTCAATCACTATTTACAAAGAGGAGCGCGAGGTTGAAGTGGTTGAACGCACAATGTCAGGAAAAATCACAGTTTCTTTGGATCATGCCATTCGTGAAAAGGGGGGATCCGCAGCTTTAGTGAGTGCTGTGGCTGATGTATTCGGTTGGCAAATTGATTTCAGAGCCCTTCAAGTAGGAGATTGGTTTAAAGTGATTTATGAAGATAAGTTAGTGAACGGTCAATCAATTGGCGTTGGCAATGTTGTTGGCGCAGAATTTAATCATGTGAGAAATGAATACAAGGCTTATGCATACGACCAAGGTAATGGCTTGGATTTTTATGATCAATTAGGAGAAAGTCTTCAAAGGGCTTTCTTGCGTTATCCTGTAGAGTATTCTAGAATTTCTTCTCGTTATAATCCGACCAGATATCATCCAGTTTTGAAAAGAACGACCCCTCACTTAGGAACAGATTTCGCAGCGGATAAGGGCACACCTATTAAGGCCGCAGCCGATGGAATTCTAACTGCACGTGGTTGGACTAACGGCAATGGTAACTATGTTAAAATCAAGCACAATGGGACATACACAACAGGTTATTTGCACATGTCCAAATTTGGCAATTACAAGAATGGCCAAAAAGTTAGAAAAGGTGATGTGATTGGTTATGTTGGTAAAACAGGCTTAGCTACTGGTTATCACCTTTGTTTTAGATTTTGGAAAAATGACAAGCAAGTAGACTTTTTAAGAGAACGTTTACCCGCTGAGAAACCACTTTCTAAAGAGCAAATGGTGAAGTTTGAAGCCACCAAGGGATTGATTGATAAACGTTTGAACGATATTCAATTAGGCTGGGCAGAAGGAGTCATTTCTGCCAGCAGTAAATAAATAATGAATATCAAAAAAATATAAGCAGGCAAACCCCTGCTTTTTTTATGTCCAATAAAATTTACATTTATGTTTGTTCTGTTTGCTTTCTAGCAACTTCCTCTTTCGTGCTGAAAGCGCAAAAAGTTGGTGTAGTCATGAGTGGAGGTGCCGCCAAGGGTATCGCCCATATTGGGGTTTTGCAGGCGCTTGAAGAAAACGGAATTCCAATAGATTATGTCGTAGGCACCTCTATGGGAGCTGTGGTTGGATCGCTCTATGCCGCGGGTTATAGCCCTGAAGAGATCGCAGAGATTGCACTTAATCCGTCCTTTAAAGATTGGGTGAACGGTGCTTCTTCCGATAGATACCAATACAATTACACCAAATCTCAAGATGATGGCTCATTGGTGTCTGTTGATTTACTTTTTAATGAAAACTTTCAAGCCAGTTTCAATACCCCGATTGCCAATGACTTGATTATCAACTTTATTTTGAGCGAATATTTAGGCCAAGCTGCCCAAGCTGCTCATTATGATTTTAATAAATTATTTGTGCCTTTCAAGGCAATTGCGGCCGAAATATTCTCAGAAAAGGTAGTGCGATTAGACTCAGGATCTTTGATGCAAGCTACTCGTTCTTCGATGGCAGTACCGTTCTTTTACAGGCCTATAAAATTTGATAATAAGTACATGTTCGATGGCGGTTTATATAATAATTTCCCTGTTGATGTTATGAAAGAGGACTTTAAACCCGATGTTACCATTGGGGTAAATGTAGCCACTAAAAAGTCAGCAGATTATCCTTACGATCAGGATGAAGAAATTTTAACCGATGCCTTGTTGTTCCTTTTTCTGGATAAGACAGATCCAAATGTCTTAGGGTCAAATGATATTTATATTGAGCCTGATATGAAGCCATTTACCGCTTTTGATTTTGATAAAGTTGAGGCGTTGATTAAAGCTGGTTATGATATTACGATGGCTCAGATGGACAGCATCAAAAGTAAAATAACAAGAAGGGTATCCAAATCAGAAGTTGAGCATAGCCGGAGTGATTTCAAGGCGAATTTTAGTACCTATCAATTTGGCGCTCTCAAGTTGTATGGTTTTGAACCGAAACAAGAGCAACTTATTAATTCCTTAGTGGCCTTTAAAGAGGGATATCTAAATTTAGTAGAGATTAGGCAAGCCTATTTTAGACTTGTATCAGAACCCTATTTTAAGAATGTCTATCTGAATTTTGCTTATGATTTCGAGAAAGAATATTATGTTTTAGAACTGTACTTAAAACCCACGGCAAAGAGGACCCTTTCTGTAGATATTGGCGGAAACCTATCTACTAGGAGTGTTAGCACTTTATATTTTGGGTTTACCTATAATTCCTTCAACAGGTATTTAAATACTTATAAAATTAAAGTATCAACAGGCCGCTTTAACGAATCGGTTTTTTTGGCTTCACGGTTTAATCTAAATCAGCGATTAAGGTTGTTTTTGGAACCATCATTCACACTTAACCAGTGGAATTACTTAAGTACGGATGACTTTTTTGATGAAAGTTTTGATGCTACAATTTTGACCAGTATCGACCGAAAACTGGGTGTAACATTAGGTATTGGCTCAGGTCAACGCAGTGTTATGACGGCTGAGGCTGCGCTGGTTAAAAATTCACATAGATTCAGCAATTTCAATAACGTAGCAATTGATGAGTCATTAGACGACCTAAGGTTTGACGCTTTCAAAACTAAACTGAGCTATGAACGAAATACATTGAATGCAAAACAATTTCCGACTGAAGGAGTGAGGTTTTATAGCACAGCAAGTTACTTTTTAGGGCAAACCCAATATACCCCTGGATCAACGTCTTTTATTTTTGTTCCTAATGAGGAGACGAGTTATAGAGATAATAGAAACTGGCTTGCGCTGCAGGTTCATTTTGAAGAGTATAAGACAATTTCAAAGAAATATACTTTTGGTTGGAAGTTTGAATCTGTTTTTAGCACTCAGCCCAACTTAAATAACTATCAATCAAGTCAAATTTTTGCAACTCAGTTCGAGCCAATGTTTGATTCAGAAACCTACTTTTTAAATAATTACAGGGCATACAGCTATATTGGTACAGGTATGATTCATTCTTTAAAACTCGCAAATAGCCTACTCCTAAGAACAGAAGTTTATGCTTTTTCATCATTCAATAGACCACAAGAAGGGATTAATCAGACGGTTACCGATAAATTGGGTTTCGATAATATTACATTTTCTGGAATGGCGGGGTTTATCTACAACTCAGTTTTGGGACCACTGACCGTGAGGTTCAACTATCTGGAAAATCCCCAAGCTCGGGTAGGGCTTTCGGTGTCATTCGGGTATATGATTTTTAGTCAAAAATCAATAGATTAATTATCGTCAAGTTTGTTTCAGGACATTCTTACAGTTTTCCTGATTATATTTGGTTATTAATTAATTTCATACATTTAGTTACCGATCGCTGAACTATGAGATTTGCCATTAGCGCCCTCCTTTGGGTGTCTTTTAATTTTGTTGTATCTGCCCAAACTACTGTTCAATGGGCCTCTAGAGTTGTTGATTTTTCGTCTGAAATATCCGAACTCCAAGGTTCTGCGAGACAGACGTTAGGTCTCCCTAATGTGTTGCCTGCTGGTGGAGATAATCCAAGTTCTTGGTCTCCTTTCAATCCAAATACAATTGAATTTATTAAGGTGCAATTCGATATTGCGCTTCCCATATCACAAGTGGCCATAGGAGAAACATTTAATCCTGGTGCCATAAGGGAAATATTTCTGTATGATGAAGATGATGTAGAGCATTCCGTTTTTAAGCAAAATCCAGGGCCAATAGAAGAGCCTTATCGTATGTTTCGTGTCTTTTTTGAACGAACGAGTTACAATGTCAAGGCAGTAAAAGTTGTAATTGATGGAAAATCTGTTGATGGATTCGTGGCAATTGACTGTATTGGCATTTCTAATTCAAGAGAACCAATAGATGCAATAATCAACTTAATGCCTAATATCAATACAAAGCTTATTGTGTACCGACTCAATGATCTAGTCAATAGTACAAATCGAGAAATTAAGCCCTTAATGACTCGTGACAAGGGAACACTATATTATAGCCGTAGAGGTCATCCTGAAAATGTTGGTGGTGAAGATGATCTGGAAGATATTTGGTATTCAGATTTTGATCCTAAAACCTTGGATTGGGGATTAGCTAAAAATATCGGTGATGTACTTAATAATACAGATCCCAATTTCATTAGTTCATTCCTTCAAGAAGATGAAGAGTTAATCATTCTTGGTAACCAATATCTGCCTGGGGGTATGAAATATGGAATTTCTAAAAGTCTCAGAACTTCGGATACGACTTGGACCAAGCCTGATAACCTGAAAATCTTTAATGATCTCAATGTGCACAGGAATGTTAATTTTTGGCTTACTCCAGATAGCGAGGTACTTCTAATATCCGAAGAGGGAAGAGGTACAGAAGGCGCTAGAGATTTGTATGTATCATTCTTACAAAAGGATGGCATATGGACTCAGCCTTTACATATGGGACCTGTCATCAATACAGCGGGTGAGGAAGAAGGTCCCTTTTTGATGCCAGATAAAAAGACGCTTTTTTTTACATCTGAAGGACATAGTGGCTATGGTAAGAAGGACATCTTCGTAACCCGTAGACTTGATAATTCTTGGACGAGTTGGACAGAACCGGAAAATTTAGGCCCTGTTATCAATACTGAGGTGGATGATATGTTTTTATTCATACCGCACGATGGCTCTTTTGCCTATTTCTGTAGAGAAGTCGAGGGTAACGACTTGGATATTCATTCATTGACTCTGCCTTTGGTAACACAACAACTTAGATTAGTAACACTATGTGGAAGAATTTTAGATCCTGAAACTCAAGATCCATTAGATGCCGAGGTTGTATTTTCTAGGTTGAGGGATGGTGTTGAGGTAGGAAGGGTTAGGACCGATGCTGCTGGAAACTATTGTATTGAATTGCCAGCAGATGAAATTTATAGTTATAGGGCAGAGATTCCTGGTTTTATACCGATAGGCTCTACAATTGACCTGCTTGATATTTCAGAAATTAACATTTACGCTGTAACCCTAGATAAATTGGACTTAGATAGTGCTGACTTAGCAACAGGAGTGCCAATCAGTGTCCCTAATGACATACTAAGGGCCGTCTCCATTGATTTGAGTCTACCAGCCATCAAACGCGATACTTTCGAAATTCTTAATGCTGAAAGAAGAGAATTAGGCCAGCCAGAGATTGCTGCAAACGCTATAGTTAGTGGAGTTTTAGCGCCTATTATTAATGTGAATGTTCAAATTGTAAAGGCCGCTCCTGGGGCTTCTTTCATAATCAGAAATGTCTTCTTTGATTTTGATTTGGATTTACTAAAATCTAGATCATGGACGGAAATTCGTGTTTTGGCTAAATTTATGAACGACTACCCATCAGCTATAGTAGAATTGGCAGGCCATACTGATAGTTATGGCACCAAAGAATATAATATAGACCTTTCAAGAAGGAGGGTTGAGGCTGTCCGAAAAGCCCTTCTAACCTTAGGTATTAAAGAAGATCGCCTCAAGTTTGTATGGTACGGTGAGTCAGAACCAATCTCAACCAATAGAACCATAATGGGCCGCGCTATTAATCGAAGAGTTGAATTTAAGATACTCAGTATGTAGTCTAATTATTTACTTTGGCTGATTCTGTTCTCACGAATATGAGCTATATAATTGTTCAGAGCGGCTTGCTTTACTTTCTCGTTCAGTCCTTTGCTGTATAAGATTTCGTTTATTAACAATTGCATAAGATATTTTATTCTAATTGAAGGGTACATTTCATGTGCCTCCAAGGTAAATTCTAACGAAGAAACCAGGTCTGAGTTTTTATAAGTTTGGATTGCGCGATTATATAGTTGTAACCCCGCTAATTCAGAAAGTCCAATACTATTTTCAATTTCAGAGTTGGGTAAATCATTGGCTGCAGCAATGGCCATCATCGCATCGCTTGTCCTCCTTTGAGAATATCTTTCCAAAGCATTCTTTATGTCTTCAGGTCTATCAAGAAAGCCTCGTGCGGCTAACGTAGATTCAAAAAGGATAATTGATGTACCAAGATGAACCTGTAAATAGACATGGTTGGCCAATTCAATCACTTCATAATCGAAGTTAAAGTGAGAAAGTAATAGCGCATAGGTAATAGTACCAGATAAGCAACCATACTTACCGCTCAACATAGTATCTCCAAAATCTGAGTAGAGGTTATAGCGGTTTAAGCTTTTACGATGTGTTTTCTGAAATAGTTTCTGAAGGAAGGCGTGATCATCTTTTTCCTTACTTCTTAATGTTTCGAATGTTGAAATTAGAGAAGTAAATTCGTTGACAACCTTATGTCTTTGCTGTGAGTCCTCTTTTATTAAAAAGAATTCAACTTTTCTTAAGCTCTCGTTTAACGCAGCGTTTTTATCCTCAGGGGATTGAGAATAAAGGCCAGTATGGACGAGCCCAAAAATTATTAATAGCCATATGTTTCTTCTTTTTATCATTTCTAAAAGGCGGCATTGAACAACTCATTTTTCAATCGGTAACATTAAGGTAACATTAAGATAACATTAAACCAAATTGCATAACATTTAATTTATTTTGAAGTCATTTAAGACAAGTCAAAATTCACAAGGTAAGTGTGGCGCTTACCATAATTTATGTTGTGCTTTCCGCCTAAAATCTACTTCTTCGCGTTTTCCATAGACTAGCAAAACATAACATGGCCAAAACTCCAACTTCAATTGCAAAGTCATTAAGGTCTTACCGCCAAATTCATAAAGTGTCAGGTTTGATCTTATCACTACTTCTAATCATTAGTGCGGTTACAGGTATATTCCTGGCTTGGAAGAAGAATTTTAATGTCCTTCAACCAGTGACTCAAAAAGGTGAAACTTTAGATATGAATGAGTGGGAGCCAGTAGAAGATTTATCCTCTAAGGCACTTATGGCGGTTGATAGCCTTGGCTTAACAGCTGAAAATATAGACAGAATAGAATACCGCCCTACAAAAGGCATCGCAAAAGTGATTTTTGATACAGGCAGTTGGGAAGTACAAGTGGATGCAAAGACACTAGAGGTTTTTTCGGTGGCTAAGCGCAATTCAGATTGGATAGAGCAGATTCATGATGGCAGCATTATCTCAGAATTATTTAAGGTGATTTCAATGAATTTTTTGGGTTTTGGCCTTCTTTTATTATTGCTCTCAGGTTTGTGGCTTTGGTACGGCCCAAGAAAAATTCGAAAGCTTAAGTCATAGCACACAAGATTATTAAATCTTGAAATTAACAACATCCACTTGCCTTGTGAGTTAATTATTTAGGTACTTAGTATAAAATTCCGAATGATATGAAACGTTTTTTCAAAATACTCTTAGGTGTATTTTTTGGCCTATTTTTAATTCTTCTTTTGATTCCAGTTTTTTTTAAGGACAAAATTCAAGCACTAATCGTTTCTGAATTTGATAAGAACACAGAGGCCACACTCTTCTTTGACGTAAATCAATTTGGCCTCTCGCTGATCAAAAATTTTCCCGATTTTACTGTGAGTCTTGGCGACTTTGGAATTATTGGCAAAGGTGTTTTCGAAGGAGATACTCTAGCGAATATTAAGAATTTGGAAGCCAGAATTAATCTTAAGGAGGTGCTTTTTGGTGAAACTATTAGTGTTAAAGGAGTGGATTTGGATTCGCCAGACATCACCATCATCGTTTTAGAAGATGGCACTGCAAATTACGATATAGCCAAAGCTTCAACAGAAACAGTTGAAGTACCATCGCAGGAAGAAGCTTCTCTCAGCTTCGGATTAAATAGCTTTTCCGTAACCAATGGCGACTTTATTTATTATGATCAATCGACTAAAGTATTTACTCAACTCAATGGGATAGACATTTCGGGTAAGGGTGATTTTGCTGAGGATATCTTTGATTTGATAGCCAAAGGCAAAGTGAAGAGCGGAAGCTTTAGCTATGAAGGGGCCGAATATGTTTCGAATAAATCCCTATCCATAGACATGGTCATGAGTATGGACCTACCTAACATGAAATTTATCTTTAAAGAGAATGAGTTTTTAATCAATGAATTTCCCCTTTCTGCCGATGGCTCATTCACAATGTTCGATGATGCTTACGGGATGGATTTGAGCTTTAGTTCGCCTTCTTCTGAATTCAAAAAGTTTTTCTCCCTTATTCCAGGGGCTTATACAGAAAGTTTCGCTGATGTGAAAGCGGATGGAAATATGGCGTTTAATGGAAGAGTGAATGGACGCTATTCCGACACCGAAATGCCTGCTTTCAATTTCAATCTTGATGTAAATGGGGCTTCAGTTCAATACCCAAATCTTCCACAGTCTATTCAGAATATAGAAATGGCTTTGACGATTGATAATACCACAGGCGTGATTGAGAATACCATGATCGACCTCAAGAAGCTTCATGTCGATTTTGGAAAAAACCCTTTCAATGCCAAGCTAAAAGTAGCCAATCTAAAAGATTATCCAATTGATGCGGACATGCACGGAACGCTCAACTTAGCGGATATTAATGCAATGATCCCAATGGAGGGTCTAAGCTTGGATGGGCTATTGTCTGTTGATGTTACAGCCAATGGAAAATACGATAGCCTTAAATCCATCATCCCGAAACTAGATATTAAGATGGTTTTGGTAAATGGAAAAATTCAGTCCGCGGAATTACCAACACCTCTTGAAAAAATCAATGTAACTGCCGCTGTACTCAATACAACAGGCAAAATAAACGATACTAAAATCAACGTGTCGAATATGGACTTCATGCTTGACGGGCAACCATTTCAAGCAAAGCTTATGTTAGAAAACCCAGATAATTTTGAGTGGGATGCAACGGCAAAAGGAACACTTGATTTAGCAAAGTTGCTAAAACTCTACCCAATAGAAGGAGTTGGTGCTTCCGGGATAATTATAGCGGATTTACAATCCAAAGGTAAGATGAGTGATGTTGAAGCGGGTCGATATCAAAACCTCGATACCAAAGGGGTGCTTCAAGTTCAGAACTTAGTTTATGCGGATGAAGCTATGGGTAAGACGATCAAAATCACTTCTGCTAATTCTTCCTTCGACAAAAAGAACATCAACCTTAATGAATTGAAAGGCTCGGCTGGTGAGACAAATTTCACTGCAACAGGTCAGATTGAAAATTATATGGGCTTTGCCTTAAATAATGAGCAGTTGAAAGGAAATCTCAACGCTTCTGCTGATGTGTTGAATATGAATGAATGGATGACTTCTTCAGATGAGGAGGTTGTAGATGAAACGGGAGAACCACTAGAAGTAGTTAGAATTCCAGAAAACGTGCTTTTCAACATGAATGCTTCCATTGGTAAGGTGATGTATAATAACCTCGAAATGAAAGACGTCAAGAGCGGACTTATCATAAAGGATGGCGAAGTGAGCCTTGATAATGCTAATATGAAAACCTTAAATGGAACAATTGGCCTAAATGGTTCTTATGACAGCAAACCTGAAAAACCACTTTTCGATTTTGGCTTCAAAGTGAAGGACATTTCTATTCCTGCTTCTTTTCAAAGTATTGATATGATTCAAAAGCTCGCTCCAATTGCCGAAGAGATGAATGGCTTATTGTCTACTGATTTTTCAATGGCAGGTGCATTGGGTTCGGATATGATGCCTGACTATGCCACACTTACGGGAGGCGGCTTGATTCAAATTATTCAAGCTAGTTTGGATAGTGATTCTCAGATAATGTCAGGATTGACTTCGCTCACCAAGCTATCTAAGATTTCGACTACCACTTTGGATAAAATAAAAATGTCTGCCGAAATTAGAGATGGTCGTTTATTTGTAAAGCCATTTGATGTCAATTTGGGTAGCTATAAAACTACAATAGAAGGCAGTACCGGAATTGATGGATCCATTAATTACACCTTAGGAATGGATGTACCATCGGGTCAGATTGGGACTCAGTTGAACAGTCTAGTTTCTCAAGTTACAGGTGGGAAAGTTTCTGCTGGCGGAGATAATATTCGTCTCAATATTGGTTTGGGCGGAACTTATAGCAAACCAGAATTTGGTCTTCGTGGTGTTGGTGCTAGCGATGGTACCAATATTAAAAGTGCCGTTACGGCCTCAGTTAAAGCACAAGTAGACGAGAAGAAAGAAGAAGCGAAACAGGAGGTAACTGCAAAAGTAGGTCAGGCTAAAGATTCTGCTAATGTTGTTTTAGACGCGAAGAAAACAGAATTGAAAGCCCAAGCTGACTCACTTTTAAAATCACAAAAGGACAGTCTCGCGGCAAATCTCGCCACTAAGGCTGGAGTGAATAAGGATAGCGTGGATAAGAAATTGGAAGACGCAAAAAAGAAAGCGGAAAGCGCGATCAAGGGTCTTTTGAAAAAGAAGAAAAAAGATAATTAAAGATTTTTCCAACCAATCGGTAACATTACAGACATATAATACATCTAACAGGAGAACTGCTTTTGTAAAAAGGCAGTTCTCTTAACAATTCCTGCTTATTGAGACGACAAAGTTAACAATCTCATAAATAGCGAATTACGCTAGAGAAACATTGAATTCGTAACTTTGTATTATATGAAAGCTTTACCGCATTATGATTTGGGCACTGGATACATTCAGATATCAAAACTACCTTTTGATCAAGCCTTAAAACTGAGAGATTGGTTACCTCAAACTAGTATTATTAAATTAAGATCACTTGATGAAGACCTTGATGATTGTATTCAATATTCTGAGTACGAATATTGGTTCGATTTTCAATTTACCGCAGAAAAAGAATTTGACTTCGGAATCTAAGCGCTGGCCAATTAATGCCTATTTCCATCCATTTTTCTCAATGGACTGAATGCTCTCCTCTACTTTTTCTCTCAAACCATTTTTATAGTCGACAAGATTTTTAGCGACCTGCTCATCAAACGTCCCAATGATTTGTGCTGCAAGAATTCCCGCATTTTTAGCACCATCTAAAGCAACAGTAGCTACTGGCACACCTCCCGGCATTTGCAAAATTGAAAGCACAGAATCCCAACCATCAATAGAATTACTAGATTTTATGGGCACTCCTATTACGGGTAAAGTTGTAAGTGAGGCGACCATTCCAGGTAAATGTGCAGCACCACCAGCCCCAGCAATAATTACTTTTAGGCCTTTTTTAGTTGCCGATTCAGCATATTCCACCATTCTATGGGGAGTTCTATGGGCAGAAACGATGGTCAATTCAAATGGCACATTGAGTTCGTCAAGAACTATTGCTGCTTCCGACATGATTTTTAAGTCGGATTGACTGCCCATTATGATACCTACTAGCGGAGTGGTCATGCTTTAATTTTTAAATGCTCTTTAACGAAGTTAACTTTTTCCTTTAAACCTTCAGCTTCATTTGCGGTGACAGTTACATGCCCCATTTTTCTGAAAGGCTTGGTGATTTTCTTACCATATAAATGAACGTGAATTCCTTCTTGCTCAAGTACAGTATCCATGCCTTCATATTTAGCGAAGCCTTCAAACCCATCTTCTCCTAATAGATTAATCATTGCAGCTGGCGTTTTAATTTTGGTGCTGCCCAATGGAAGGTTCAGAATGGCCCTTAAATGCTGTTCGAACTGAGAAGTTTCATTTCCTTCAATAGTTTGGTGCCCACTATTATGAGTTCTTGGCGCAATTTCATTCACCAATATTTCCCCTTCTGTAGTCAGGAACATTTCTATGGCCAACAGCCCTACTAAACCTAATTTTTCAATTAAATTTCGTGCAATAACCTGAGCCTTTTCTTCTATTTCGTTGGAAATTACCGCAGGAGAAAATAGATATTCTACCAAATTAAGTTCTGGATGAAAAACCATTTCTACAGTCGGATAGCATTTTATCTCTCCTTTTTGATTTCGAGAAGCGATAACCGCGATTTCCTTTTCGAAGGGGATTAACTTTTCAACAAAACCAGGTGCATCAAATGCTTTGGCAAAATCTTGCTCGGTTCTAATCACTTGAACTCCCCGACCATCATAGCCACCAGTGGCTAGTTTGTTCACAAATGGCAAAAAATCCTTATGCCGAGCCACTTCTGATTTGTTGGCCGTTTCAATAAACGAAGCAGTTGGAATACCGTTTTCGAGGTAGAATTTTTTCTGAAGTGTCTTATTTTGAATCAACTCAATCAATTCTGGCTGAGGAAAAACACTTATTCCTTCATTCTGAAGAGCCTTTAAGGCATCTGTATTGACATTTTCGATTTCAATCGTCACCACATTTTTGTCTTTTCCGAAGGCATAGACTGTATCGAAATCAGTGAGCGAGCCATGGGTAAACGAAGTAGCAATTGATTTGCAAGGTGCATTGGCATCAGGGTCGAGCACATGCACATTAAAGTTGAAATCAATGGCTGACTGAATCATCATTCGGCCCAATTGGCCTCCCCCTAAAACACCTATTTTATATTCAGAATCAAATGGCGACATAGATCAAATTTGTAGAATGCGGGCAAATTTAATCAATAATTTCTATACCCATTTTCTGCATCAATTTAGTTGCATTAAAGCTTTTGCAAATGCCAGGTGTTAGGGTATAATCGAAGATAATATCATCGTTTTCGATAACGCTGTTGAAGCTGTAGTTTTTGATGCCTTGAAGTTCGGTAGTGATTGTTCCAAGCGTTAAGTCATGCGTTGATACAAAACCAAACGCATAGGCCTTATTGAGCTGTTTTATCAAGGCTGTGGCCCCTGTATGTCGATCTTCTGAGTTTGTACCTTTAAGTACTTCATCAACCATAAAAAGAGTTGGTAATTCATTATTGATCGAACCTAAAAGCTGCTTTAACCTTTTAAGCTCAGCATAAAATGAGGAGACGCTTTCTTCCAAGTCATCTTGAGTTCGCATACTGGTAAAAACTTGGAGTTTCGAGATTTGCATACTTTGAGCACAAACTGGAGCGCCCATTAATGCGAGTACAGAATTGACTCCAACCGTCCTTAAAAATGTACTCTTTCCACTCATATTGGAACCAGTAATCAAGCAAATACCCCCCTTTCCACTGAAGTCGAAATCATTACTCACTCGTTTTAATGGGTTGATCATAGGATGCCCCATAGCGGTCGCTTTAATGTCGAATGGGGTTTCGCTTATGGTTGGAAACGAGAATTCTGAATTTGAAAAGTGGTAAGCCCCAAGACTATTGATGGCCTCAATTTCTCCAATCGCTTCAAACCAGGCACCAATGTCTTCCTGTGTTCTTTTTTTCCATCGCTCGGCTCTAATCAGCCAATAGACATCTAGAATAAACAAGAAATTGAAAATATGGTACATCAGATTCGCCCTATTATGAAGGTTATCCAAGATGAATTGAAGTTCTTTAATCACCTTCGATGCCTTATCGCTTTTACTATTTAATCGACCCTTCAATTCTTTCATCAAATCAGAATTAAAATCTTGATTCTCTATCAAGCCAATTTGAGCTTGGTATGAAAGAAGCACTTTATTGCTTTCTATGGTTTGCTTATAAATGTCATTAGCGCGCTGAAAAGTTGTGGCTAAAATAGCCATGTTTACAACAATCATTAGAAAGGGCGCTCCAATTGGGACGAGTCCAATAGCCGTTGCAACAATGGATATCAGCGATAATATGGGAACAAAGATTACTGCTAAATGATAAAATTTTTGATCTAAAATCGTGTTTTTGGTTTTGACCCATTCGAGGAGAGGAAGGACACTTGCTTTTTCTTTTTTAAAAGCAATTCCTGACGCCTGAATATCCTGTCGCCAATCGATTAAATCAGAAACTTCTTTGACTGCCTCTTGTCTTGCAATGATCTCAGTTTTGTTAGCTGGTGTACTCAACCAGTTTGCCAAAGTACGTTTTCCAAATTCAGTCGAAGTTCTATTCAGTAGCTGGAATATGGAATGCTTCCCAAAAATATCTAGGTCAATATGGTATTCGTGAGTTGGCTTAATAAATTCAGTACCACCATCGAGAGATGAAAACTTCATGTCAAGCCTTAAAATCTCTTCTTCATTTATTTTGAGCAGCGCTTCTTTCATGGACAATGCTGTTTTGACAGAGAGATGTTTCCTAAACAAATAGATAAATAACACTACAAAAGCGACACTGGTTATTGTGATTCCCTCTGTTATTTTGGCGTTGGCACTTATGGTAATAAAAATAATTGCTACAAAAAATAAGCTCACCCTCAGCCAGGCCAAAGTGGTGTATTGCTTTTTTAAAGCATTTTTATCGGCTTGAAATAAGGATACTCTTTGGGTATATGTATTTTTCATGAACTCTTTGCTTGATCTTTGTTTTGAATAGACACCATAAAAGAAGACATCAAACTTATCATTAGCAATTCAGACTTTTACTCAAAACCTTAATTAATTATTGTGCGAATCTTAGTCCATTGTAATTTGTTTTTTCTTTTTAACTTCAACGCCTTTAAAACATCATTGCGTGTCGATTAACGAGAGTCAACTACTTGCTGCATTTTCAAAAGGAGATAGAAAGGCCTTTGAACATTTGTTCAAAGAGCACTATCAGGCGACTTGTCGTTATGTGCATAGGATTATTCGCGATCCAGATACGGCAGAAGAGATTGTTCAAAGCACATTTGTAAACCTTTGGGAAAAGAGGGAAATGATGAGGGAGGACATTAGTTTTAAGTCCTATCTATTCCGATCAGCCCATAATACAGCGCTCAATTATATTAAGCATCAGAAGGTTGTCACAAATTATGCAAACAAGCAGCAAGACTCCATCGAGAGTTTGAAAGCCAATTATGTAAGTCATCAGCCTGATTTTGAACTTCAGAAAAGAATTGAGGAATCACTCAATAGTTTGCCTCCTCAATGTCAAAAAGTATTCAGAATGAGTAGGGAAGAAGGTTTAAAATATCATGAAATTGCAGATGAATTGGGGATCTCTAAAAAGACAGTGGAGGTGCATATGGGTAAGGCTTTGAGGATACTTAGGGAAGGACTTAAAGATTATTTGATGTTTTTTCTACCATTGGTGGTTTTTTTATAGGGGAATAAATAGTCAGGGTTGTTACATAAACTGACAGTAAGCACAGAATAATGGAAGAGTTAGTGGCTAAGTACTTAGCCGATGAACTAAATACTAAAGAAAGAGCTGATTTTGAAAATCAACTTGTTGATGACGAGCAGCTGAACCTCGAACTTGAGGCACAATCACTTATCTATGATTTGACAAGTGAGAGAAATACCCTTGTATTCAATACTGAAGCCGCTTGGACAATAGTAAATCGTAGGACTACAGCAACGAGAGTGGTTCGTTTAGAAAGACCTAGATATAGCCTTCTCAAAATTGCCGCTGCACTTTTGGTCATTGCTGTTGCTGGTTTTCTGGTAATTAACAATAAAGTACAAATTATCCCTACTGATACTGATTCGATAGAGTTTACATCATCTGCGAACAGTTTTAAGGAATATAGTTTACCTGATGGTTCAATTGTTAAACTGAACGCCAATTCTAGTTTGAAGATCGCTTCGGATTTTGGAGATAGCAATAGAACAGTTACCCTTGTTGGTGAGGCTAATTTTGATGTGGTAAGAAACGAAAATCTTCCCTTTATCATTCTTGCAGGCAACTCTAGAGTAAAGGTTTTAGGCACTAGCTTTAACCTCACATCTTATTTAGACAATGATATTGAATTGAACGTGACTGAAGGAAATGTTGAATTTTCATCCGTTAAAAATGAAGGGGTCAAAGAGCAAGTTTCCAAAGGTGAGATGGCCAAAATGGACAAAGAAGGTCAATTCATCAGAAAGGATTTGATCAAGAATATTAATTACAGTGGTTGGTGGACAAGAAAATTTGAATTCGAAAATACTATCTTATCCGAAGTAATTGAAAATCTAGAAGATGCCTATTGGGTTGAGATCGAGTATACTAAAGAAATTGGTAACTGCCCAGTCACGGGTACTTATGAGAACAAATCAATCAAGGAAATCATCGATTTGATCGATATTACATTCCCAAACATAGAAGTAAAGTCCTTTAAAGAAAATCGAATAATATTAGATGGAAAGAAATGTACTAATTAAATTGGTGCATGCGCAGGAAATTTTTGGTTTCCATCTACATATTTTGGTGTATTAACGGTCAGGCTCAGGAAGTTGCTAAACAAGTTCTGGGTCGTGATATTACGATCTCCTTTAATAATGTATCACTTAGTGCTGCCTTACGTCAATTGAATCGTCAGGCACAGATCAACTTTTCCTATAACTCAACGATAATTTCAAGAATTGAGAGAATCTCCGGAGATTATGATCGAGTTCCACTGAAAACGATTTTGACTGATTTGCTCGATGAGGCAAATCTATATTTTAGGGAAGTCAATGGAACCATAATTATTCTGAAAAGGGAATTGACCGATCGAGTGATTACGGGTCGCGTTGTAGATGAAGCTACGCAGTCACCACTTCCCTATGCCAATGTATTTATAGATAATAGTACACTAGGAGTGGCAACCGATCTCAATGGGGAATTTGAAATTAAAGACATCCCATATATCGCATTTAATCTTGTTATTTCTTACGTAGGCTATACTTCCAAAACAATCAGATTTAATAATGGACAAGGCCTTGATCAAGGACGCTTTATCATTGAGCTGAATATTGAAGAAAAAGCACTTGACGCTTTTCAAGTAGTTGGCACCAAGACAAGAGCACAAAGAAGAAAAGACCGAAGACTTCTGAAGCGCTTTGAACAAGATTTTCTTGGACGAGATGCTAATGCCAAAGATTGCCGAATTGTCAATCCTGAGGTTTTAGACTTCTATGTTGTTGATTCTTTAGATACTTACGAAGTAATTGCAAATGATCTGCTGTTTGTGGAGAATAATGCAATGGGCTATAGAATAGGCTATTTGTTGGAACAGTTTACTTTCAGCAATGGTATTAAAACCACGATTGGAAAGGCTCAGTTTAAAGAGTTAGAGGCTAAATCTAAAAAGCAAAATCGAAAATGGGACGAGGCTAGGGAAAAGGCTTATTATGGTTCCATCAATCACTTTTTAAATGCATTAATTGAGAATAAAACCTCTGAAGAAGGTTTCATGGTTAATACAGTACAGTTTGATTCAGTAACTTCCGAGTATAGTACACCATTAAATCCTGCTCCGGTTTCAGAGATTTTGGCTTTAAGAAAAACTGATAAGGAATTTGAATATAACCTTTCGATTAAATCAGACATTGAAGTGACTTATAAGCGTGGGTATGAGGATGAAGAATACAAGAAGCTCTACAGAAGTAAGTCCAAAACTGGTAACTATAAGTACACAGATCAGAAATCTAGGTCTACAATTTCATTATCCAACGATCAAAGTTTAACTAGTTATCAGGTAGTTGGTTTGGACATTAGCGATGTTCCTTTATTTCAGAAGTCAGTCATTCTTTTCCAAGGTGAAGAAGACCCAATAATCGCTTTTCCAGGATATTTTGCAAGTAAGAGATCTGCACTATATTTAGGCTGGTGGACTTGGGGTGGTTTTTCAGTGAAACTTCCTTTGAATTACAAGCCAGCCGAAAAAGAGGATTTAGGAAAATAGATTATAAACCAGAAGCGCTGAAAGGTAAGCTACCGTAGTCATATACACCATTTGGATCATGGGCCATTTCCAACCTTTAGTTTCACGGTATACAATTGCCAGAGTACTCATGCATTGCATTGCAAACGCATAGAAAACCATTAAAGAGAATCCAACTGCAGGCGAATACATCGGCTCACCAGTTTCAGCATTCTTTTCATCTCGTAATTTTTCTCTTACTGTGGCTTCATCATCATCGCTAGCACCAATACTATAAATGGTTGACATCGTACCTACAAAAACTTCGCGAGCAGCGAAAGAAGTGATCAAGGCAATTCCAATCTTCCAATCATATCCCAAAGGCCTTATGGCGGGCTCGATAAATTTACCAAACGATCCAGCTATGGAATGCTCAAGTTTATAAGAGCTTAAAGCGATGTCGTATTCATCATCAGAGGCTTTTTCACCAATTTCTTGCCTTACATTACTTTCGGCATTTTGAAATTTATCATTGAAACCATAAGAGGCCAGCACCCAGAGTATAATAGAAATAGCAATAATTACTTTACCCGCTTCGAAAACGAAGGTTTTGGATTTATCATAAATAGTAAGTCCTATGTTCTTCCAACTAGGGACTTTGTATCCAGGAAGTTCCATGATGAAGTAGGACCGTTCTGTCGTCTTAAGAATAAACTTCATGGCTAAGGCCGAACCAATGGCAGCTAGAAATCCGAGAAGATAAAGCCCCTGCAATACCAAACCTTGAAGATTGAAAACACCCAATACTAGGTCATTCGGGACTACAAGCCCAATAAGTATGGCATAGACAGGAAGTCTTGCTGAACAGCTCATAAATGGCGTAACAAATATTGTTATCAGACGGTCTTTCCAGCTTTCAATGTTACGGGTGGCCATAATCGCAGGAATGGCACAGGCCATACCACTAATGAGTGGAACTACTGATTTTCCATTTAAGCCGAATTTTCTCATGAATTTGTCCATAAGAAACACTGCCCTTGACATGTATCCGCTTTCTTCTAAAAGGGCGATAAAAGCGAATAGAATGGCAATTTGAGGAATGAAAACCAGCACTCCCGCCAAACCTGCTAGAATGCCATCAGTCAGCAGGTCAGTAATTACCCCTGGCGGCAGCACCTCTCTAACTAAGTTGCTGAATTCAGCAATTCCGCCTTCAATCAGGTTCATTGGCGTTTCTGCCCAAGCAAAAATTGCCTGAAAGATGAGTAGAAGCAGGAAAAAGAAAATAAGATAGCCGAAAACAGAGTGCGTAACGATTCGGTCTATTTTTTCGGTAATAGATTTTTTAAGAGGATCTTTTGAGTTGATGATGTTACGATCTACAATGTCCGAGATCAGTTGATAACGTCCTAGTGTTTCTTGTGACTGAGTTGGAACATCATAAAATCCGTTGCTTATCTTAATAGTATTGATATCCTCTTTCTGGCGCTCACTCAAAAAATTCAATCTTACAGATTGCTGAGCATATTGATAAGCCCTATAGTTTTCAGTGAGACTAAAGTCTTCCTTGATTTTATCAATTGTCTTGGGAGCTAGCGAATAGGTGTCATAGAACGGACGCTTACTTTTGATGAGCGATTGTGTTAAAGCTTCTTTTAAAACGCTTACACCATCGCCTGAGTGCGAATTGGTGGGTACAATCTTTACTCCCAAGTCTATGGAAAGGCCTCTTAAATCGATATTCAATTTTTTGAGCTGCGCAACATCCATCATATTCAAAACCAAGATGAGCGGAATGCCTAAATCTCGAATTTGAGTAAATAGCAGTAAATTCCTTTTAAGGTTAGATGCATCAGCAACAATAACCACTTTATCTGGGTGCTGAGGATGGTCTATGTCAAGTAGAATATCTTGAACTACCTGCTCATCTAAAGTTTTTGGGTAAATACTATAAGTACCAGGAAGGTCAATTATTTCAGCAGCTGTTCCATCAGGAAGTTTACAGAAACCAGATTTTTTATCGACAGTAACGCCAGGAAAATTACCAGTTTTCTGATTTAAACCCGTCAATAGGTTAAACAAGGTCGTTTTACCTGAATTTGGATTCCCAATAAGTGCGATTTTTATCTTTTCGGCCTTCGACATGGAACTTAGTCTTCAATCATAATGCACGCGGCCTCATTTTTTCTAAGGGATAAGCAGTAACCTGCTACGCCAATGGCAATCGGGTCGCCAAATGGAGCGATTAAATCGACAGAAACTTCTGTACCCGGCAAACAACCCATTTCCATGAGTTTTACTGATAGGGTATCATCATTAAATCCTTTGATGATTCCTTTTTCATGTTTCTTAAGCTGGGCAAGGGTTTTCACGGGTAATCCTTATTTAGATTAATTATAAACAGCTGCAATTTAGCAGAGTGAAAGCGTATAACAAAATAGTAGTCCCATTAACTGAATGTTTTTTAAATTGATTACTCATTGTGTTAAAAAACTTGTGTCTTATTCAATTAATTAGCTAGAGCCAGACAACCGACTTTGAATTTATTTTTGCAAATACAGTTAAGCTATTATGAAGGAGAAAGAAAAGATTAAACAAACAGAGAAGCCTAAGAATGATAAAAGTTTGAAGGAGGAAAAGGCTATGATCGAAAATAGTGACGAATCTTTAGAGGATGAATTTGACTTTGGGGGCTTACCTAAAGGCGTGCCATTTAAAAGAAATTTAGGATGTGGAGGATGATTTAGCCCTTATAATAAACCCGTTTTACTCTATCGCTTACATTAGTTAAGATCTCGTATGGAATTGTGTTCGCTTTCGTTGCTAAATCAATGATCGAGGGATTTTCCCCAAAAACAATCACTGAATCACCCTCTTCCGCTTCAATATTTGAAATATCAATCATGGTCATATCCATGCAAACATTGCCGATGACTTTAGCCAACTTTCCATTCACCATTACTTCACCATTTCCATTGCTAAATATTCTTGAAAAACCATCGGCATAGCCAATGGCAATGATGGCGATTCTCATATCCTGAACCACTTTACCTTTTCTTCCATAGCCAACAGACTCTCCCTTTTTAACATTTCTGATTTGAGAAATCACAGTTTTGAGGGTGCTGATTGGCCTTAATTCATTTTGTTGGTTTCCGTTGGGCTCAATACCATAAAGCCCAATTCCCAGTCGCACCATATCGAATTGATAGTTTGGAAACCGGGTAATACCCGCTGAATTTAGGGCGTGCTTGATGGTTGTAATTCCCAATGCCTTTTCAATTTTTTCAGCGGTTACCGAGAAAAGTTTTAATTGGTGTAAAGAAAAATCTAGATGTTCATCCTCATCAGAAGCCGCTAAATGAGTATAGATGCTTTGGACTTTAAGGTTAGGGGTAATTTTTATCTTTTTAATTAGGGCATCCACAGACTCAGGATTGAAGCCTAGTCGATTCATACCAGTATTAATTGTAAAATGACCTCTAAGTTCAACTCCCATTTTTTTATAAAATTCCGAAAATGCTTTGAGTTGATTCAAACTGTAAATTTCGGGCTCAATGTTAAATTGAACTAGGTGTTCAAGATCATCTTCAGAGGGATTAATCACCATAATCGGAATTTTAATCCCTGCTTTCCTCAATTGAACCCCCTCATCCACATAGGCAACTCCTAAATAGTCTACTTTGTGAAATTGCAAAAGATTGGCAATTTCTGTTGCACCACTACCATAGGCCAAGGCCTTTACCATGATCAGCAACTTAGCGTTTGGGAGCAATAATTTGCGGTATACATTGAGGTTGTGTGTAATGGCATCCAAGTTGATTTCAAGAACGGTATTGTGAACACGTTCCATGAATTGCTTTACGATTCTTTCAAAGCCAAAACTTCTAGCGCCTTTGATCAGTATTACTTCCTTTTCAAAATTGCTCGATGACATTTCTAAAAATGACTCTGTTGAATCAAAGAATTGAGTTGACAGTGGGAAGAGTGCATGATGGGCTTTAAGTTCATCACCGATTGCATAAACTTGATCTATTGCTCTTTCAGTTATTAATTCGGCAACTCTTTGGTAGGTTGCTTTTTTTGAACCCGTTTGTAGGATATCAGAAATTATGATCGCCTTTTTATTATAATGTTTTTGCTGGTCTAAAAAATCCAATGCGGTTTCTAACCCTGCGAGATCATTATTATAAGTGTCGTCAATGATATAGGTATTATTGATTCCTTTTTTTAGCTCCAACCTCATCTTGATCGGTTTTAGGCCTTCAATACCTTTTTTGATTTCGAAAGGTTTGAATCCGTTGAAGTAAGCAAAGCAAATACAATGAAGGATGTTCTCTAAATAAGATTCATTGTTTGAAAGTAATTTAATGTTAAACACATCTTGATTGCTTTCGAAACGGTATTCTGTGTTATTTAAATGGCTTATTTGTAAATCAGCATTTTTATTAAAACCCCAAGTAACTACCTTTTTAGGAGGCGTTTTCATTCTAGCTACGCCTTGATTGATTATTGCCTTATCGTTCCGGTGGTATAGGGTTTGGCAGCCTTCGAAAAGCTTGAGCTTCTCATCCAATTTTTGCTCAATACTCTCAAAGTATTCTTCGTGAGCGGAGCCGATATTGGTTAATATTCCGAAGGTTGGTTTAATAATTTGTTGAAGCTTTTCCATTTCATTTGGCATTGAAATTCCGGCTTCAAAAATGCCTAAGTCATTCTCTTCTTTTAGATTCCATACCGAGAGGGGTACCCCAATCTGAGAATTATAGCTTTTAGGACTTTTACAGATGCTTAATTTTTCTGAGAGCAGTTGTGCCAGCCATTCTTTAACAATGGTTTTTCCATTACTCCCTGTTATCGCCAAAACATCATTACTAAAATCGCTTCTGAGAGAAGCTGCGATTGTTTGAAGTGCTTTAAGCGAGGATTCAACTTGAATTATATTAATATTTGTCTCTGCTTGTTCAAATGGTTTTTCAACAATGAAGTTTTTGAAACCAGCCTTAATTAGGTCGTTTAAAAAAACATGTCCATCATGATGTTGTCCATCGATGGCAAAGAATAAACCAGAATGAGTATCGAAGGCCGTTCGGCTATCTGTGTTCAAATGAAGAATTTCACAGTCTGCCGACTTAGAAAGATATTTACCCTTGGTTAGACTTACGATCTTTGAGAGTTTCAATTTATTAAATTAAAAAAGTTTAGATCCGTTGGCAACAGGTTTATCGGGTCTACACAATACTACATTATTATCTTCATCAGGAAAACCCGTTACTAACACTTCTGATACAATATTCGCAATTTGTTTGGGAGGAAAATTTACAACACATACAACTTGCCTATTGATCAAATCTGATTTTTGATAGTGGTGCTTAATTTGAGCACTAGATTTCTTAACACCGAGTTCGGTTCCTAAATCGACATGTAGTATCCATGCGGGTTTACGGGCTTTTTCGAAATCATCAACCGCTATGATTGTGCCAACGCGTAATTCAACTTTTTCGAAATCTGTCCAATTAATTGTATCCATAATTTTGTATTTAAAACCATAACATAACATGCTATTAACCTTAGTTAAAGAAAACTAAACAAAATAAAATATTGACCGTTTAGATATTTGCGATTTTTTGTTAATTTTATCGCCCCGTCAGTTTTCAATATGTTTAAAAAGGTTTTACGCATTTTTACTTTTGGAATACTTGGAATGACACTTCATTCCTTTGGAACTGTTGCGCAAGAGCAAGGTGAAGAAGTGCTTTTGCCTCTTCCAAAACCAATAAATATTACTCAGGATAGCATAGTCAGTGATTTTGCTCAAGAGAATAAATCGCAGATTCCTCAAACAGGTATAAATAACAAAGCCTTATTGCAAGAAGTTGGTATAAACCAAACCCTCAAAGTACCAGAAAATAAAGCAAACCAGTCTAAGGTTGTTAAGAAGGACGACAGTCAGTCAAATCTTTCATTCAACTTTCTATACTATATTTTTTACAAATTTAAGCCCTCGGACGTTCTCGAGAAAAAATAGAACCTTTTCTAATTTCATTTTACCTTTTAAGAATTCATTGTTGCAATGCCGTTGCATTAATGGTTACTTGTTGCCATGTTAAATAGGCTTGTATTTTTGCTTTTCTTTTTCAGTCTTTTACCCAGTTCTTTGGTGGGTCAAAACTGTACCTTAACCTTGAGCGGGAAGATAGTTTCTACTGAAAATGGACTAACCATACCCCTAGCTACCATTGAAGTTCTCGGTACTAATAAGACAGCCATATCAAATGTTGATGGACGATTTGAACTTAAAAATCTGTGTTTAGGGACTTATGAAATCAGGGTAAGGTTTGTTGGTTATAAATCACTTCAGCAAATGGTAATTTTAGAAAACTCACAAAATATTGAGATTAAGCTTGAACCAGAAGTTGTTGCATTGGATGAAGTTACTGTTGAAGGGCAAAAAGTTGAACAAGTAGCCACGTTATTGAGATCACAATTAAACAAAGAAGAACTTTTTAAACGTGGAGGTGAATCTTTAGGTAAGTCACTGCAAGGGATTTCAGGGATTAACCTACTCCAAACTGGACCCAACATTGCCAAACCAATTATTCACGGCTTGCATAGCAATAGGATACTCATTTTAAATAATGGCATAAGACAAGAGGGTCAACAATGGGGTCAAGAACATGCCCCAGAAATAGATCCATTTGTTGCGACAAATCTTCAATTAATTAAGGGTGCTGCCGCTGTAAAATATGGCTCTGATGCGATTGGTGGTGTTATTTTGGTGAATCCACCCGACTTACCAGATGAGGCGGGTGTTGCGGGTTCATTCAATGCGGTAGGTAATTCTAATAATGGCTTGATCACTACAAGTGCCCTAATCGAAGGCGGAGTTAAGGGACTTAAAGGATTTGGTTGGAGACTGCAAGGGAGTTATAAAAAGGCTGGGGATGCAAGGGCTGCAGACTATAGACTTACCAATACAGGTACAGGGGAAAAGAATTTTTCTATCGGCTTGGGTTACCATATACCTAAGTCAGGTGTCGAGATATTCTTTAGCAGTTTTGATGCTGAAATTGGCATTTTAAGAAGTGCGCATACCGGAAACCTCACGGACTTAGAAAGGGCCATTGGAAGTGACCGCCCTTTGATCATCAGTGATTTTAGCTACGACATCAATAATCCACGACAAGTGGTTAAACATCAGCTTTTTAAAGTCAACGGACATACCAAAATTGCTTTGGGTGAGTTCTCGGCTCAGTATGGTCTTCAGATTAACAATAGAGAAGAGTACGACATCCGTAGAGGAGGTCGATCTGAAACACCAGCCTTGGCCCTAGAGTTGATTACTCATACGGTCGAACTTGACCTGGATATGGCACCGAGAGGGCCATTTAAAGGAGATGTTGGGGCAAGTTTTCTTTTTCAAGGGAATTCAAATAATCCGGAAACAGGGATACGTCCATTGATCCCAAATTTTGATAATTGGACGGCCGGGGTTCATGCAATTGGTCGTTATATTAAAGAGCGGTATGAGTTGGAACTGGGAGTCAGGTATGATTTTAAGCATTATCTAGTTAAGCGCCTAGATGCACAAAATAACCGCCAAACGCCAGAGTTCGATTTTAATAATATTACTGGCTCGGCAGGAGTGGTTCTGTTTTTTAACCAAGGTTGGAGTTTAAGATCTAATTTTGGAACAGCTTGGCGTGCGCCTCACATTAATGAATTATTTAGTGGAGGCTTGCATAATGGTGCAGCTGGAATTGAAGAGGGAAATGCTGACCTCGTTCCCGAAAAGGCTTTGAAATGGATCAACAGTTTAGAGCGTTCTTCCAGTAAATACGATATCACCATTGCCGCCTACTACAATTACATTGCAGACTATATTTATTTAAGGCCAGAAGATGTATTGTTAACTATTCAAGGCGCTTTTCCTCTATTCAGATATACCCAAACGGACGCATCTTTCATTGGGCTTGATACCGATTTGATTTATCACTTTTCAGAAAAGCTTGATTTCAGCGGAAAGCTTTCATTAATTCGTGCAGAAGACCTAGACAACCGTGGCCCACTTATCAATATACCATCTAATCGCTTAAACTTGGGAACGACATACAAATTTAGGGACGGTATTTTAAAGGAGCCTTACTTTTCAATATCAGCAGACTTGGTAGACCGACAACGGAATGCTCCTCGTGTAGTAAGCGTATCAGAAGTTATTTCGGCAAATGATTCAGATATAGATTTGTTTGCCCAAGATCAAACTGTATTCGATTTTCTAGCCCCACCTAATGGCTATATTAATTTAGGTTTGAGTACGGGTTTCAAAGTACCAGTTCAGGAAAAAATGCTTTCAGTATACC
>JBLIKG010000003.1:0-27697 GCA_047636255.1 Roseivirga sp.
TGGTTAGAATAGCAGCTGCCAATGAAAGTCATCTCTAAAATCAGTATCGGAATCTGGTGTTTAATCACCTTGCTGGTTTTTGGTAGTGTTTGGGTTTCTCCAACATTTTTTAAGTATGCCGGGCTGATTTCCTTAGCTATTCCATTTTTTATTCTCGCAAACGTATTTTGGTTAGTGCTTTTACTGATTAAAAAGAGAATCAAACTTCTCATTCCACTAGCTTTACTCATCGTTGCCTTCCCATTTATGCGAGCTACGCTTGCCTTTAACACGACACAAATTCCTGAGAATTCATTGACTGTCATGAGTTATAATATGATGAGAATGAATAAAACAGGTGATAAAGGTGGGGCAAACACAATGCGCAACTGGCTTCAAAATGAAGATTCCGATATAAAATGCTTTCAAGAGTTCCTTGGTACTAAACAAATAATAAGCACGATTTCAGACAAGGGCAAGTATTACAGTTTCGTGGGTGGTTATGGAAATAGATACGCAATTTTTTCGAAGTTTAGAATCATTAATAGTGGTGTCTTTTACAAAGAGAGCAGCACCAATAATATTCTTTTCGCAGATTTGAAAGTGAATAAAGATACCCTAAGAGTTTATAACGTGCACCTGCAATCAATGTCGATCAATCCAGACAAAGAGCTTAATCAAGAGGGGTTCGAACAAAATTATGAGTCGGTAAGAAGGAAATTTGAAATAGGCTCAGTTAGGAGAGCTAGTCAATTAGAGGATTTATTAAAGCATATAGAAAATTGTAAATACCCAATTCTGATAACAGGGGATTTCAATGATATTCCCTTTAGTTACAATTATTTTAGACTTTCAAGATCATTCAAAAATGCCTTCGAAAATGCTGGAAATGGACTAGGATTTACGTATCATGGTAAAATACCTTTTTTACGGATTGATAATCAATTTTATAATGATCAGATAGAAGTATTTGGATTTAGAACTTTAAGTGAAGTTGACTATTCAGATCATTTTCCGGTAATAGGTATTTATTCAATTACTAACTAATTTAGAGCACCGTTTTAGAATTATGTCAACTGATAGAAATCTTAAACGATCCTCAGACCGTGTGGTGGCAGGAGTTTGTGCTGGCTTGGCCAAGAGGCTGGGCTGGGATGTTTCTTTGGTGAGAGTGCTTTATGTACTCGCAACAATTTTTACAGCCTTTTCAGGCCTTTTGGTCTACATAGTTTTGTGGATTGTGATACCTCAAGAATAACTAAAATCAACTATAACTTAATTTAATGTTTAAATCAAAAATCAAATCCGTTTTACTCTTTAGTGGTTTGGCGGTATTTACGCTTGGGTGTAATCTGGACTATTTCGCGGATGCTGAGCTAGGTGATTTCACTTGGAATCCCAATATAGCGTTACCCATTGGGGAGATTTCCTACAAGGTTGGGGATTTATTTAAAAATCTCACAGCTGAAGGTGTTGATATCGGTACAAATGCCAATGATGTAATTACATTCACTTACCAGGAAGAATTAGAATCACAATCTGCGAATGACTTTGTAGGTATTATAAATCAAAGTTTATTAGAAAGGCGACCAGCAGGGATCAGTATTAACAATCCAGGCATAGCTTCTCAAGTTTCGAAAATAGACGTTTTTCCTTTTGCATGGAATACCGGTCTTGGAGAAGAGTACGATAGCGTAGCTTTTTCTTCAGGAACGATCAGGCTGGAGTTGACATCTGAATTAGACGCAGATGTTGATTTCACATTAATTTTAAGGTCTTTTGAAAATAATACAACTCGTGTTCCGCTCACTGTCTCAGGAACTTTGACACCCTCAAATCCAAGTGTTAGTTTTAGTGACGATTTAGTCAAGTATATAGCCGATTTTTCAAAAGATGTAAATGGAAATGCTGTTAACAACACTTTCGTTGCAGAGTTGAATTACCTAGTCAATATTTCACCTACCACAAGTCTACAAGCGAGTGATGGATTGAATGTAGCCTTAAGTATAATACAACCTCAGTTTGATAAAGCCTATGTTTATGTTGGTCAGCGACCACTAGATGTAAGTTTTGAATTAGGGAACCTTGACTTTTTTGATACATTTGGTGAAGGATCGATCAGTTTTGGTGCGCCTGTTTTTAAGTTTAATTTTGACAACAGTTTCGGCTTTCCACTTGGCATTAGCTTTAACGATATGCAGGCCATTACAAAGCAAGGGGAGATCATAAATTTAACCGGTTCAGCGGTTAATCAAGTTAATGTGATTGCAGGCCCTCAAATTGCTAATTTGGGCTCAAGTCTTGAAACTAATTTTGAATTAAATGTGAATAATTCGAATCTTGCTGATTTGTTGAACTCTAAACCTTCTAGGCTTGTCGTTGATGTAAACGCCTTTGCTAATCCGGATGAGGCTCCTGCTCAATACAATTTCATCCTTAATGAGAGTGAATTACGGATTACTGGTTTTTTAGAAATGCCGTTTATTGTCAATATCAATCGACTTTCCGGAAATAAAAAGTTGGATTTGAATATAGCAAACGCACTAGAACAAGCCAATAAACTGATCCTAAGGGTTATTACTGAAAATAATATACCCTTAGGTGGTGATGTCGAATTCGCATTTTTAGACACTAATGACAACGAGTTATATTTGATCTCTGAAAGAGCTTTCTTCGATGCAGCTCCAGTTGGTTTAGACGGAAGAACGTCAAGCACGGTCACTAAAATTGTAGACATCATATTAGAGAGTAATCAAATACGCTTAATAGAAGATGCTGTAAGAATTGAAGTGAGAACTAAATTAAGCACTACCAATGCGAGTTCAGGTCAAGCAGTTACTTTTTTCTCTGACTACGAGCTTAAAATAAAGCTAGCAGCACAAGCTGATGTTAATGTTAACTCAAATGGCAATTAAGATTATGAAAAAATTCTTACTCACTACTTTAATTGTTTTTGGTTTAGCACAAATTGCTAACGCCCAGGCTTATTTCTCATTCTATCAGTTAAGAGATATTGTGCCTCAAGCTCAAGGGCTTCAACCAGCTTTTATACCAAATAACTCCTTCACTTTTGGATTGCCAACAGTTAGTTCAATAACAGAGTCTCAATTTACAATTCAAGATTTGTTGTCGAAGGGGCCGAATGATGTCAATTTCAATATTGATTTTAAAGTGCTCCAAGCAGCCTCAAAAGACATAAATAATGTCAGTACTCATATTGTGTCAAATCTGCTCTACCTAGGGCTTAAAACTAAAAAAGGTGGATACAGCCTCTTTGTGAACGCTCGTGCGACTGCTGATTTAAGGTATGACAAAGATTTTATGGGATTTTTGGCAAATGGTAACTCAAATAGGATAGGGTCTGAGATCAATATCTCTCAAAGTCGCCTTGCTATTAATAGTTATCATGAAGTTGGTATTGGTCATGCTAGAACTTTTTTAGGCGATAGACTTACAGTAGGTGTTCGCGCAAAGCTTGTTACAGGTTTATTCAATGCTACAACGAAGGAAGGACTTAGTGGCACTTTGTATACTGACCCGGATGACTACAGTTGGACTATTAGTACCAGAAACGCTACGGTGAATACAGCAGGTTTAGACTACTTGCTGAATAGCGATAACTACGCAGATGGTGATATGACTGATTATTTGATGAAAAATGAAAACAGTACTGTCGCATTTGATTTGGGAATTAAATTCAAAGTGACAAGGAAAATCACCGTTGAAGCTGCTATGAATGATATTGGCACAATTGAATGGAAAGAGAAGACGGTCAACTATAATAGCTACGATACTACTGTAACTATTTCGGGTATTCAGCTTAGGGGATTAGATGCGTCTTCTGACGTATTTAAAGATAGTATTCAGAATAAATTTAGAGGGGACGAGACCAATTTAGCTTATAAAACGAAATTAGCGAAAAGAACATTTATATCTGTCGCTTACTACTTGACTCCAAGGGATAGGTTTACTTTGATGGCTTTTAATAACCATGTTTTTGATGAGATCGACCCATCATATGCTTTGGCTTATAATCATTCCATAAATAAGTTTGTATTTGGTTTGGTGGGTAGCTACAGAGGCCCAGATAATGAGTTGAATATTGGTGCAAATATAGCTTCGGATATAGGTCCTGTTCAGCTTTATTTAGCTGCAGATAATGCACTTATAACAAATAGACCAGAGCGTTTTTCTAAACTAGACTTTCGATTTGGATTGAATCTTATGTTTGGCTATAAACGATGGAAAGCTCCATCAGATGTGGTTGATCTAGACGATTTATAAAGTTATTTTCTTTTAAAACTCAGTAGAGCAGGTAAAAGAGTAAGGTCAGCTATTAAGGCCACAATCAAGGTTGTGGCCACAAATAGCCCTATATAATATGTAGCAGAAAAGCCTGAAAACAAGAATACAATAAAGCCAACGAAGAGCACTGCAGTAGTGAGTATGATACTCTTCCCTGTAGATAAGAATGTACGTTGGATTGCAATTGCATTGCTGTTATGCTTGCATTCAAGATGATGTCTAATGATAAAGTGAATACTGTCATCAACGGCAATTCCAAAAGCAATACTGAAAATAACCGCGGTGGCAATGTTCAGATCTATCCCGAAAACGCCCATTATTCCACTGAGAATAATCAAAGGGATGATATTCGGCAAGATTGAGATTAGCATTATTTTCACGCTTCTTGTGATGATCAGCATTAAAAATGCTACCGCAGCGATTGCGATTGCCAAGCCTGAAATGATTGATGAGGTTATATAATTATCAGTTTTATCAATCATGTGCGAAGTTCCTGTAATCTGATATTGATTATCACTTAGATTCAGTTCTTTAGAAAAGGAACTTCGCAATGCTTCATTTTTCACTGCCGCTGCTGCACTTCCAATATCCTTGCCTCGACCATTGATTCGCAGTGTAACCCCGTTTTTTGAATGGAGTTTAGATTTCAGGTCAGCGAACTGTCTAGATTCATAAATTCGTTCTATGCGGCTGTAGTCAGAGGTTTTCGGTAGTTCATAAGCACTTGAGGCACCTCCGTGAATCGATTGGTTGATTGTCTTAATTAAGCTAAGTGGGGATTCGATATGTGAGATTCCGTACTGATCTTCTAAATAATTATGAATTGCATTGAGTTTTTTGATGGTTCCTTCACTAAAGAGTTCATGCTCGGAAGCCAATTCATAGGTCATTTCAAAAGGTTTGTTACCATCGAAATTTTTATCGAAGTAGATCATGGACTGCATTAGAGGATCGTTCTTATCAACCCCTACGATTAGGAATGTATTTTTTTTCACTTTCAGTGTGGCCATTCCACCTAATAGAAAAACTATGAATGAAATCACCAAAATCGGATTTCTATGGTTTATTGACCAAGAATGGATATTGTCTAACAGATTTGACCAAGATATCCTTCTTGATGTTTTTTTATTAAGTGGTTTGTTGATAAGTGCCAGAAGACATGGAATGGTCGTGAATGTCACTAAAAAGGCGAAAATAACTCCAATCCCAGTATAAAGCCCGAAGTTTTTAATTGGAGCGATAGGAGATACGGCTAAAGAGAAAAAACCAATGGCAGTGGTTAAGGAAGTAAGCATAGTGGCCATGCCAACAAGTTTTATCGACTCTTTGATTGCCTCCCGTACCTTCATTCCTTGATGAACACATTCGTTGAATTTATCACAAAGATGAATCACGTCCGACATAGAAACCACGAGTAGAATCGGAGGAATCATAATAGCCAAAACATCAATTGGCCTACCCGTCAATCCGAAAAAACCAAAAATCCAGATAAGTGTGATGATTAAAGTGATCAAAGGGGCGATCACACCTCTTAAAGTTTTAAACACCAGTGCCAGCATAACCATGATCAATAAAATCGCTGTCCCCAATAATAAACCTACTTCGCTTTTCAGGCGTAATGAAAAATCATGCTGCGCTTGGATTTTACCTGATATAATTGGGTTCGGGAATCCACTTTTATTCAAAGTATTTAATAAAAGACTATAAAACTCATCAGCCCTTTGCTTGTTCTTAAAATCAGGGTGTCGTAAGATAATGCCTACAGATTGGTCATTTTTACCGAAAAACTGACCATAAAGTTGGCTTTCGCTTTTAACCAATGTTTCATCAATCCCTTGGCTTGGATTGATGACATTGAAACTATTAATGCCAAAGGGGGTGACTTGATACCTTTTGAAATTCGTTGGTGAAATAACGGTAATACTTTTCTCAAGTGATTCAAGTCGTTTGGTTAGTGAATCAATCTTGGTCAAGAATTTAGAAGAGAAAACATCATCGCCTTCTAAAGCAATGAATACGAAGTCATTATAAACACCAAACTCTTTGGTAAGGGATAAATAGTAATCTAAGGCTTTATCTCCTTCGGGAAAGAAGGCATCAAAATTATCGGAAAACTTCAGGCTTTTCATTTGGAACCCAAAGGCACAAGTAAAAAGTAAAATTAGAGTTAAACCGAGGTAAGCAGAAGTTTTCTTCACGTTGGTAAATATACGGATCAAATACTTGACCTTAAGCCTTCGGATTCAAGTCAAAATTAACTTATTTTGATTATTCATTTCCATCAAACAAATACCAATCAATATGAAGCAATATCACGACCTAATGAGACACATTTTGGAGAATGGTGTGGATAAAGGAGATAGGACTGGTACTGGTACTAGGAGTGTATTTGGCTATCAAATGCGCTTTGATTTGTCAGAAGGCTTTCCTGTAATTACCACCAAAAAACTTCATTTAAGGTCGATTTTTCATGAGTTACTTTGGTTTTTGAAAGGAGAAACGAACATTAAGTATTTAAAAGAAAATGGGGTTTCCATTTGGGACGATTGGGCTGATGAGAATGGCGAACTTGGGCCAGTATACGGATATCAATGGAGGAACTGGCCAGCCAGAGATGGTGGCACCATTGATCAAATCGCTAAGGTCGTGGAGCAGATCAAGAAGAATCCAAATTCTAGAAGACTCATCGTTAGTGCTTGGAATGTAGCAGATGTAGATAATATGGCTTTACCTCCCTGTCATGCATTCTTCCAGTTTTATGTGGCTGATGGAAAACTCTCTTGTCAATTGTATCAACGGAGCGCAGACGTGTTTTTAGGTGTGCCTTTCAATATTGCTTCGTATGCTTTATTGGTGATGATGGTAGCGCAAGTCTGTGATTTAGCACCTGGAGATTTTATTCACACTTTTGGAGATGCTCACCTCTATTCTAATCACATTGAACAAACTGAATTACAATTATCAAGAGATTTGAGACCTTTACCTCAACTCAAGATCAACCCGGAAGTAAAGAATATTTTCGATTTCACATTTGAAGATTTTGAATTGGTAGGTTATGATCCTCATCCACATATTAAGGCTGCTGTAGCCGTTTAATTAGTGAGTCTAGGAGCTTTTCTGGGTTGCCAAAATTTCTATCTCGGTACTTTGTAAAGTACTTTATTCCGCTAGCGTTTGTGGTGAAAACGAAATCGGCAAAATTCAGTACTGAGGGAGATGCCAATACTTGCTTTACTTCCATTTGACTCATTACAAAAGTTCGCATAACCCCTTCAATACAACCAGTGCTGAGAGCAGGGGTGAAAATAATGTTGTCTTTTACCCAGAAGAGATTGGAGCTATTAGTTTCTGCTAAGTAACCAGAACTATTCAGTAATATAATGTCGTCTAACTCTTTTTCACGCATTTCAATCCCAGCCAATACGTAAGGAAGTGCACTCATTGTTTTCGCAAATGAAATGGTACTATAACTTATGTTAGCTTTTTCCGAGATGTCTAAACCGTTCGCCATAGAAAATGCAGATTGAGTACTTTGGTTTACTTCTAATAAAAATTCGGATTCATTTGAAGAAGGGGAATAAAGTCCTCCAGGCTTTCGCCAAAGTTGAAGTCTTGCTCTTAATGTGCCTGAGATTCCATTTTCTTCGGCTATTTCAGAGATCATTTTTAATATTTTTTTAGTTTTAAAACCCTGAAAATCAAGATTAAGTACTTCACAGCCCCTCTTTAACCTCTGTAGGTGTAAGTCGATTAAATTTATTCGCTGAGGCCCTGTAACAATTGTTTCAAAGAGGCCGTCTCCATAACAGAAAGCACGATTTTTAGATAAGAGTGAGATTTCTTCAAGGCTTGTTACTCGGGAATTAAATATCGCTTTCATGTAATCTATCAACCACTTAAACAGATTGAAAATCTAAGTAGGGGATATTTCTCTAATATTGAAAGGATTATAAAATTAGGTTATGGCTGAGCAAAGTAGCGTATTCGATATGATTGGTCCTGTTATGATAGGCCCATCAAGTTCTCATACGGCTGGCGTTGTCAGAATAGGCAGAGTTGCGAGGAAAATATTAGGTCGCCAGCCAGAAACTGCTGAAATCACTTTTTATAATTCTTTTGCCAGAACCTACGAAGGTCATGGTAGCGATCGTGCAATAATAGCCGGTTTAATGGATTTGAAAACGGATGATATTCGTATTAAAACTGCTCTTGAAGAGGCTGAAAAAATAAACTTTCAGTATAGCTTTAAATCGATGGGTAATTCACTAACAATGCACCCTAATACGGTCAAAATCAAGGCAACCGCGCAAGGAGAAACCATTGAAGTGATTGGAGAAAGTCGCGGAGGTGGAGTCATTAAAATCATGAATGTAAATGGCTTTTCTACGGGTTTTAATGCAGATTTGCACACTTTAATCATAACTGCAGAAGATAGAAGAGGAGCCATTGCTTTTATCGCTAATGTTTTGTCTAACTCTGAATGTAACATTGCAAATATGTCAGTGAATCGAAAGGGCAAATCAGACGTTGCATGCCACTGTATTGAGGCAGATTCCGGATTAGATAAATTAACAATTGAATACTTAAACCATTTGAGTTGGGTACAAAAGGTCATCTACATACCCGATATCGATTTTTAAAACAATAAACATGCTTTGGAAAAGAAAACTCTATCTCAGCCTTAGTGGGCTGCTTCTTCTAATTTCATCCTATGGTCAGGATAAAAGTTGGACATTAGTAGAATGCGTTAATTATGCTTGGGAAAATAACCTTACGGTTCGCTCAAGTGAGTTGACGCAACTCAACAATGAAATTGCCCTGAAGGAATCTCAATTTGCCATGCTACCGAATTTAAGTGGTAATGGAAATATTGGAAAGTCATTCGGTCGATCAATTGACCCTTCTACCAACTCCTTTAATAGTGTAGACTTTGTGAATGGTAGCTTTTCGTTAAGTTCATCGGTTACTCTATCGAATGGCGGAATAATCCGCAACAGGATCAAGCAGAATGAATTGAGTCTCGATGCGAGCGAGCTAGACTTACAAAAAGCCAAAAATGATATTGGCGTTACTGTAGCAACGAATTTTTTAAATGTGCTTCTAAATCAGGAGCAACTTAAAAACGCCAATTTCCAGTTAGAATCTACACAGGCTCAATTGGAAAGAACCAAAAAGTTAGTAGATGCAGGCTCGTTGCCACTAACCAATCAGTTGGATTTAGAATCGCAAGTGGCCACCAACGAAGTTTCTGTAATTAATGCAGAAAACGCGCTTAGATTGGCAATCTTGAACTTAAAACAATCTATGCAAATGCCTGCTGATGAGACCCTGATTCTTGCAGCGCCAGAAGTTACGGTTGAAAGTATCGGTTCTGTAGATAAAAAACCGTCTGAGATTTATGAAGTGGCCAAGGCTGAACAACCAGAAATTGCCAGTGCACAATTGAATGTAGAGTCAAGTGATCTTGGAGTGAAAATAGCAAAAGGATTTTTTTATCCTTCACTAAGCCTTTCCGGAAGATTGTCTTCCAACTTTTCGGATAGAGCCCAAACAGTAGTTGGTTCAGAAGTAGTAACAGTGCCTCAATCTCAGATTGGCGTTGTATCAGGAACTGGCGACCCAGTTTTGTCGAACCCTCAGCGTTTGAGGCCAATCACCTCAGATACTAGATTTGGTGAACAGGTAGATCAAAACTTAGGACAGGCCTTATCGATTAACTTAAATATCCCTTTGTTCAGCAGATATTCAAATACTGCTGGCTTGCAACGAGCTAAAATAGCAAAACAACGAGCAGAGATTACTGCAGAAAATACTAAAAACCAACTTAGACAGACAATTGAAACGGCTTATAACAGTGCTTTAGGAGCTTACAATACTTATAATGCAACCGTTAAAAGAGTTAAGGCACTTGAAGAGTCGTTTAGAGCAAATGAGCAGCGATACAATGTTGGTGATGTGAATTTTGTTGAATATCAAGTGGCGAGTAACAACCTTTTCGCTGCTAGAGCAGACTTAATCCGCAACAAATACGAATACGTTTTCAGAACAAAAATTTTAGATTTCTATTTAGGGAACCCTATTACACTACAATAAAATGGCTAAGAAAAAGAAAGGATCAAATAAGTTAATCTATATACTACTTGCTGTAGTAGCATTGATTTTGGTAGCTGCCGTGGTTGGCAAGCAAGCTGGATTTATAGGCAAACCAAAAACATTGCAAGTTCAAATGGCAGAAGCCAAAAGAACGACCATTATAGAGAAAGTAACGGCATCAGGGGTTGTACAACCTGTTACTGAAATTAAACTCAGCCCAGATGTAGCGGGTGAAATTATCGAATTGAATGTTGAAGAAGGTGATTATGTTACCGAGGGTATGGTGCTAGTGAAAATTAGACCTGATAACCTTGAGTCAGCATTAGAAAGAGCCGAAGCAAACTTGAACCAACAGAAAGCAAATTTGGCATCGAATATTGCCAATGTGGCTAGGAGTGAAGCTCAATTGTTGCAATCCAAACAAGCATTCGATCGTGCCGATCAATTGAAAAAGGAAAATGTAATTTCTGACTCGGACTTTGAAACTGCAAAAGCGAATTACGAAGTAGCTAAGAAAAATCTTGATGCAGCAAAACAAAGCGTCAACGCTTCAGAATATGTCGTTAAATCAAGCCAAGCCACTGTAGAGGAAGCTGAGGAGAACGTAAGGTTAACGGTAGTTAGAGCGCCTTCTACGGGTACAGTATCAAAGCTAGATGTTGAAAAAGGTGAGCGTGTTGTTGGAACTCAACAAATGGCGGGTACTGAAATGATGCGTATTGCAGACCTTACTCAAATGGAAGTACAAGTAGATGTCAATGAGAACGATATCATCCGCGTTAAGCAAGGTGATCAAGTTGAAATTGATGTAGATTCTTATACTTCAATGGATAAGAAATTCAAAGGGATTGTGACATCTATTGCTAATACTGCCAATGCTAAAGCTTCTGCAGATGCAGTAACAGAATTTCAGGTGAAGATTAGAATTTTGAATGAGTCTTTTGAAGATCTGATCTCTGAGATCCAAGGTGTTTCTCCTTTCCGACCAGGGATGACTGCAAGTGTAGAAATCATTACCAACTCAAAAGAAAATGTGTTGTCTGTTCCTCTTTCATCGGTAACAACAAGAAACCCGAACGCTAAAGTTAGCACAGAGGGTAAAGACGATGAAGATGCTCCGCAGCTTACCATGGGTGTAGGTGCCACAGAAGAAATGAAAGAAGTTGTATTCATTAGTGACGGTGGCATTGCCAAAATGGTAGTGGTAAAAACCGGCATTAGTGATTATGATAATATTGAAATTTTAGAAGGAATTAAAGAGGGTGATATCATTGTTTCAGGTCCTTTCTTCGTAGTGTCCAAGCAAATTAAGAATGGTGATTTGCTAGAGAAAACTGAGGTGAAAACCTTTGGTGCAACCACTGCGAAGAAATAATATTACTTAATTGAAACTGAAAGCCAGCTCTGAAAAGGGCTGGCTTTTTTTGTTACTACCAATGGTAAATTTCTGAATCATGAATTTTTCCACCTAAATTGAACCAACAACATTTTTTAACGACTCCTAATCAAAACAATGGAGCGAAAGGCAGAACATATTTTTGATGAACTTTTGATCATTCGCTGTCAAGACAATGATGAAGTAGCATTAAAGCTACTTTGGAAACGCTGGCAGCCTAAATTATTGAAATGGTCGTTTGATTTTATCAAGGATAGTGATGATGCTCAAGAAATAGCTCAGGAGAGTTGGATGTCTATTTTTAGCAATTTAAACAAGTTGAAAGACCCTAGTTTATTTAGGTTTTGGGCTTATAAAATTGTTCAAAGAAGGGCAGCTGATTGGATTCGAAAAGCACAGCGCGATAGAAAGGGTCTGGAAGAGATCAAACTAACCTATACTGAGGTTGATGCACCTGACACAAAAGAAGATCAGGTATCAGGAATGTTATTAGCTATCCATGCTTTGGCAGATCATCATCAGCAAATATTGAGGTTATTCTATCTAGAAAAAACACCAATAAAAGTGATTGCGCACTTGCTTGACAAACCTGAAGGCACTATTAAATCGAGCTTATTTTACGCCAGAGAACAGTTAAAGAAACAATTAAAACTTAACAATCATGAAAAAGTCTGAAAACGAAATCGATGACCTAATTCATCAAGCACTGAACAAGGAGGAAGCTGCTTATTACGATCAGTTAGGGGAGCAGAATTTACCTCAAATGGTATTTGGTCTTTTTAAAGGAAGAAATGGCTGGCTTAACGTGGTCATGGTGATTATGACCCTTGCTATATTGGGAGTCATGATCTTTACAATCACAGGGATGCTTAATGCCGAAGACCTTGGCGAAAAGATGGAGTGGATGTTCTATTCCTTATTGGGATTCATCACCATTGTCCTGATGAAGATCTGGAGCTGGAATCAAATTGATAAAAATGCCATTTTAAGAGAAATGAAAAGGCTTGAATATCAAATGGCACTACTACAATCAGAAAAGGCTAAATAAAATTAATTGCACGCAAGCTTAAACTTAGCAAGACCTCTCCAAAAGTTGGTGTCTCTTTAACCTCAGTAGCTAATGCATCCACATAAACTATGAATAAGAACTTTTGGAGAGTTTCAGTAACAACAAATTCTTCTAGCTGATTACTTCCACCCAATCATCTGGTCTAATATTATGGAAGCCGTTCATGCCCAAGCGTATGGCAGCTTCAATATTTTCTAACTTATCATCGATAAAAAGAACTCTAGAAGCATCGAGCTGATGATCGTTAAGAATGGGCTGCCATGCCCCAGGATTCGGCTTTCTTTCGCCAACTTCTTGCGAAAAATAGACTTCAGTAAAGTAGTCATGGAAGCTTTTATTAGGAGATATCAAATCTACTAAGCGCAGAAAAAAACGTGCATGAATATCATTGGTGTTGCTCATTACAAACAATTGATACTTCTTCTTTAATTTCTCAAGCTTCCGAAGTCGCTGCATGGGGATTTGGCCTAGCATGGCATTCCATGCTCCGTCTAAAATGTTATCTTCAGCAAAAGTATTGAGTGCTTCTCTGAGGTGTGCTCTGAAAGTTGGGTCATCAATTGCCCCGATTTCATATTGCTTAAAGAACTCACTGGTTTTAGAGATTTCTCTAATTTCATTCAAGGGCATCCCTGAAAGATCTGAAAAAGCTTTGAGCGTAGCACTTTCATCTAAATTGATAATCACCCCACCGAGGTCAAAAATAATGGCGTCAATTTTACTGAGATCTGGCTTCATCTACCTTGTTTAATTTGAAGCAAATATGTAACATTGCAATCCAAAATTCAAAGGTCAGTGAAGACATTTGAAAAGGGCCTATAACTCAGCTGGTTAGAGTATCTGACTCATAATCAGAAAGTCCCTGGTTCGAGCCCAGGTGGGCCCACAAACACAGAAGCTTTACCGTAAAGGTAAAGCTTCTTGTTTTTTAGGGGTTTAGAGTTGATTATTCCTCAATCCCCTCATAAATCATTTTGTACATTTTATTCCAAAAATCACCACCTTGGAAAGCATTGATTTGCGTCATGCCGACAAATACCAGTTGTTCTTTGGGGTCGATAAAAAACTGTGTAGCAAAGTAGCCACCCCATTCGTAAGTGCCCGGTGATTTCGGACTCTTTTTAGTCGGTAAGTCTTCATAAAGCTGGAAACCTAGCGTAAAACCTCCATCACTGCCTTTGGGATAATTTTCATAGTCGTTGATTACGATAGGAAGTTGGTTCTTAGTCATTTCAGCCATGGCTTCACTGCCTAATAAGTTGCCACCTCCTTCTACCAAGGTTTCTATAAACTTGGCATAGTCCATTGCAGTTGAACTGAGTCCCGCACCGCCAGCAAAGATATCTCTCGGGCCTTCTCTTGGATATTCTGTGAAAGCAGCCATTCCCAAATCGTCAGTTAATTTGTATTCACCTTTTACTTTCGTCATTACAGGCACAAGGCGATCGAATTTAGATTCAGGTAAATAGAAGTAAGTGTCTTCCATGCCCACCATATCGAAAATGTGTGATTTGTAATATTCATTCAATTTTTCACCAGACACTACTTCAATGATTCTGCCCATTACATCCATATTCAGGCCGTAAGAAAATCTAGCACCTGGCTGATGCGCAAGAGGCACAGCCGCTAATTTGTCTATCCATTCTTCAGTGGACCATTCAGGATGAGAAAACCCTACATTCATATTGAATTGCTCATAAACGGCCATCAATTTACCTGGGTTGAAATTACCATAGACAATGCCTGAAGTGTGCGTCATCAGGTTGCGAACGGTCACAGGTTTTTCAACAGGTACAGTGGTATAGCTAGAGTCTGAAGGATCGAACTGATCGAGTACTACTTGATCACGGAAAGAAGGGATGTATTCATAAACGGGAGCGTCTAGGTCTACTTTGCCTTGTTCTACGAGTTGCATCATGGCAACGCAAGTGATGGCTTTAGTCATGGACGCAATTCTATAGATGCTGGAATTATCGATTGGGGAGCTGGTTTTGCCAAAGCTTTTTTCATAAACCACTTTACCATCCTTTGCGATTAAAAATGTGCCCCCAGGAATGATCGTGTCATTTACAGCTTTTGTGATATAGTTATCTAACTGCGCTTCAAAGCCCGAATTGAATCCAACGCTTGCTGGTGAAGCAGGAGCTAACCATTGATCTTTCTTTTCGCTGGCGGGTTGGCAACTGAAAATAAAGAGGACTAAGAGTAGACTAAGGAGTTTGGTTTTCATGTGTATAAGGTTTCCTTGAAATTAAGAATTTTATTTTGACTATTGTTTAAGAAAATCATCTGCAATTTTACTAGTGAGTTTGGGGTCTTCTTCCATTGGTACATGGCCTATTTTGTCCAAAAGTGCCGTCTTTAAATCAGGAATAAGCACTTTAAACCTTTCAAAACTTGACATGGGTACCCAATTGTCTTCTTTGCCCCAAATCAAAAGCGTAGGAGTCAAAAGGTATTGAAGCTCATCAGAACGATCAGGGTTTACAACAGCTGTTCGATCAATAAAGGCTTGTCGATTGCCTTCTCTTAGCGCAAGATCATGATACCTATCCACCAAAGCATCGGTGATTTTTGAATCGTCATAATATACCTCGTTGAGATTTTTCTTAATAAAAGAATTTGGGGTAATGTATTTAAGTATACTTCCTAAAATAGGAGTCCTAGCCATGCGGAAAGCCAAAGGGTCTGGGCCTGTTTTTGGAATTCCCGAAGCATCAATTAGGATGAGTTTTCTGACAAAATCCTGATTGTCCAAAGTATAAGTCCAAGCGATGTGGCCACCTAATGAATTACCAGCAAGGTAAATGCTATCTAGTTGGAGTTCACTCAAGAACGCATTCAGAAATCTCCCATAATTATCTGTAGTGTAATCACCATCGAAAGCAGGCCCCGTCAGGCCAAAAGCGGGTAAGTCCAAACGAATGATTCTGTATTTGTCTTTCAAAGCTTCCGTCCAACCATCCCAGGTATGCAGCGAAGCGGCAGTGCCATGGAGCAATACCAATGGAACTCCTGTGCCTTCATCACGATAATGGACTTTGATACCGTCAATCTCCTTAAACTTAGATTGTTCGCTGGCATACTTTTCCTTCAATTCATCTACGGATTGATCGCTGTATCCAAAGATGAGCACCACACCAAGTATAATACCTAAAAGTGCAATGCTGGTGTATTTGAAAAACTTTTTCATAAAGTATGATTGTCATGAAAAGATAAGAATAGTGGCTTGAAATAAGAATAACGCTGGCTGACTTTAAAAACGCAAGAGGTGGACAAGGCCACCTCTTTCTATGCTGTTTTTTACATTAAGCTTTTATTCTACTTACTCAAGTCTAGCAAAATCTTCCCACCTCTCCCCGGAGTTTCCATATGTTCTATGGCTTTCTGTACTTCGTCAATTGAATAGGTGGCTTCGATATCCGCTTTGAGATCTTGCGTGGCAAGCATACCCAATACCTGTGGAATAATTGAATAACGCTGTTCTTTGGTTAAGCTGGTCATCCATGTGCTCAACCAAAAGCCTTTAATTGTTAAGTTTTTGAAAATCAACAAACCATTATTCAACGGAATAGGCTGTAGACTGAGTGCTCCATAAACAAACATTTTACCGCTGAAGGTCAAGGCATTCAAAACCTTATCGCCTAAAGGTCCACCCACCGCATCGAAAGCGGCATTAACCATGGCACCATCGGTGGCTGTTTTCACTGCTTTAAAAATGTTTTCTGTTTGTTCGTTGATGATGGCTTTGGCGCCTAAATCAATCAATGCTTGTTTTTGATCATCGCTTCGTACCGTTCCAATGACATTAATGCCTCGGCTTGCTGCCAACTGAATTACAAATTTACTAAAAGCCGAAGCCGCTGCGGTCAGCATTAACCAATCGCCTGCTTTGAGATCAGCTTCCATCAACATACCATAGGCAGTGAATGGATTTACAAAAGCTTGGCAAGCAATTTCATCGCTCATTGCAGGTGGTTTTGGAATGACAGCCTTGGCCGAAACACAAACATATTCTGCCCAAACGCCAGTGCCAGTAAAGATCACTCCCATGCCTACGGGCATATCAACACCTTCGCCAGCAGCATCGATTGTACCGGTAGCTTCAAAACCTGCTACTTGAGGTAATTCTGGACGGATGCCATACATGCCCTGAATGAACATGATGTCTGCAGGAATGATGTTCGCTTTGGTGATTTTAATCCTCACTTCACCTGCCGCTGGTACAGGGGTAGGGAGTTCAACAACTTTTAAAACTTCTTTGGGTAAGCCTAGGCTTTCGAATTGTACTGCTTTCATAATTTAATTTTTTTGTTGGAGGAATTGTTTCGTACCTCGCGGTGACAAATTATAAATACTCGTCATGCATAACAATTTAAATTATTTATCTTGACGGGACATCAATAAACATGAAAAAGAGGTGGAAATAGTTGAAAACTTTCGATTAGATGGCAAAGTTGCCATAGTTACAGGTGCCAGTAAGGGCATTGGAAAATATATTGCCTTGGCTTTGGCTCAACAAGGAGCAACGGTTGTGGTATCGAGCCGCAAGCTTGAAGCGGTATCCGAAGTAGCCGAAGAATTTACTGCTAAAGGTTATAAAGCGGTAGCTTTTCCATGCCATATGGGTGATGATGAGCAGATTAAAGAATTGGCAGCTAGCACCATTAAGAATTTAGGTGGTATTGATATCATTGTCAATAATGCAGCAGCAAACCCAGTTTTTGGCCCTGTCGAAAATGCTGGTGATGATGCTTTTGATAAAATCATGGGAGTGAATGTGAAAGGCCCACTCAACTTGGCCAAGTATGCACTCGAAAGTATGAAAAGCAGAGGAGGAGGCTCTGTGATCAATATCAGTTCTATTGAAGGACTTACACCGGGACAAGGACTCGGATTATATTCTGTCAGTAAATCAGCACTTATTCAACTCACCAAAGTAATGGCACGCGAGTGGGGTCCTCATAATATTCGTGCGAATGCGATTTGCCCAGGACTGATTGAAACCAAGTTCAGCGAAGCCTTAACTTCGAACGAAAAGATTTTAAAATTGGTAATGATGAAACAAGCTTTGCCCATGCTGGCACAGCCTGAGGATATTGCAGGTTTAGCCTTATTCTTGGCTTCGGCTGCTTCTAAATTCGTTACTGGCGCAGTGATTTCTGCTGATGGCGGTTATACTGTTTAGTTAATTGGTAGATTAGTCATTGGTTAATTAGTAAATTGGTCATTAGTGAGCAACTCAATCATTATATCTTCTATTCTATTTTCAACATTCAACTAATACCCAAATACAGCAATGATAGACCTATTTGCAACCGAAAAACTCAAAGCCCTTTACCCAAAAGTGAAGCAATTTATTGAGGAAGAGCTTTATCCGTCAGAATTGTATTCGCTCACCGACCCATGGCCTGAAGTAAGTCAGATTTTAGAGGCCAAGCGGAAAAGAGCCAAAGAATTGGGATTATGGGCACCGTATCTGCCCGAAAATGAAGGCGGACTCGGACTGTCTATGACAGAATTTGGACAGATTTCTGAATTATTGGGAGGAACCCCTCTAGGACATTATGTGCTCAATTGCCAAGCACCCGATATCGGCAATATAGAATTGATGCATCAATTCGCTTCAAAAGAATTGAAAGCTAAGTACCTAGAACCCTTAATGAAGGGCGAAATCAGAAGCTGCTTTTCAATGACAGAACCTGAGTTTGCGGGTTCTAATCCTGTGAATCTAGGAACAACTGCTGTTTTAGATGGCGATGAATTTCTGATTAACGGCCACAAATGGTTTACTACTGCCGCGGATGGGGCTGCTTTCGCTATCGTGATGGCAGTAACGAATCCCGAAGCTGATCCTTATCAAAGGGCAAGTATGATCATAGTGCCAACTGATACTCCTGGCTTTGAGCTTACCCGAAACATCCCAATCATGGGTGATGTGGGCGAAGGATATTTAAGTCATGCCGAAATCAATTATGTGAATTGCCGTGTACCAAAGGAGAACTTGATAGGCGAAATGGGAAGTGGCTTTATGTTGGCACAACAACGTCTGGGCCCTGGAAGAATCCACCATTGTATGCGCTGGATTGGCATTTGCGAACGCGCTTTTGACATGATGTGTAAGCGTGCAGCCACCAGAGAATTAAGAGATGGTAAAAAGTTAGGCCACCAACAGACTATCCAGAATTGGATTGCTGAAAGCCGAGCAGAAATCAATGCTGCTCGTTTTATGGTACTTCATGCCGCCCATAAAATGGATCAAGAAGGAAGCAAAGCAGCCAGAATGGAGATTTCCACTATCAAATTTTTTGTAGCCGATGTCCTAATGAAGGTTTTGGACAGAGCCATTCAAGTGCATGGTGCTTTAGGAATCACCGATGATACTTTACTTTCCTTTTGGTATCGCCATGAGCGAGGAGCAAGAATTTATGATGGGCCAGATGAAGTGCACAAAAGTAGTTTGGCTAAAGCTATTTTAAAAGGGTATGGTATCTGAAGGAGTTTGAAGTCGGAAGACTGAAAAGGGGAGTAAGAATTAACAGTCATACTGTCCCGAAACATCTTGATGATTCAGAATCTCGGAATTATATGGTTCTGTCTATTAGTATTTAATAACCCCGGAGATACCCAGTCAAGCTGGGTATGACGCTCCGAATGATGGTTGAGGTAGATTTGAATAAACGACTGTTGGAAAACTTGGTCACAAAGTAACCGTCATTCTGATGGGCCTGAAGTGTAACGGAAGGTGAAGAAAGAATCTGTTAGATTAGGTCGCTTTTTGTAAAGAACCAATGAAGGAATTGTCTTCAGACTGATTGAGTTTTGACTTGATTTTGTAAGAATGCCACATTTCCATATACGGTCTTTTATCCGTCACCCATCTTTTGCATCTTTAAGAATGAATAAAAATATTTTTTGGAAGGCCAGCATGGTATGCTTGCTTTCGCTTGGATTTGTGGCTTGTCAACAGCAAGAAAGTGAAACACTTTTCAATGGAGAAACCTTAGATGGTTGGGAACATGTTGGCGATGGCGACTTTAAAGTAGAAGATGGTCTTTTAAAGACCGAAGGCGGTATGGGTTTGCTTTGGTATACCCCTGCAATGTTCGAAAACGTCAAAATCAAAGTTGTTTATAAAGGAGCATCAGAAAACAATGCGGGTGTATTTATCCGAATCCCTGAAAGACCAACTGAGCCTTGGATGCCTGTTTATCGCGGTTATGAAGTACAAATAGACGACAGAGAAGATGAGTATCACCGAACTGGGGCACTCTATTCTTTGACTAAAGTAAAAGCCTCACCAGGCATTCCCAACGAGTGGAATACCATGGAAATAACCCTTGACGGAGATAGAACAGTTGTAACAGTCAACGGAGTTTTAGTGACAGATTATAAGGAAGGTGATCCTGTCCCTCTTAAGAAATTGGATTACGAACCAGATAGAGGCCTTAGACCAAATAAGGGCTATATAGGTTTGCAAAACCATGGTGGCGATGATGTCATTTATTTCAAAGAAGTTACTATTACAGCCCTCAAAAAATGAAGTATGATCTCGTTACAATAGCCGACCTCTGTATTGATATACTTTTTGTTGGTGATGTAACTCCTGAATATGGACAGGTAGAGCAATTCGTTGCTGATTACCATGTAGAGTTAGGTGGTTCCGCTACTATTTTTGCTTCACAGTTTGCTAAAATGGGCGGGAATCCTGCTTTTTTTGGAGTGATTGGCAAGGATATTTTTGGAACCATGCTTGCCGAAAAGCTGAAAAGCAATGGTGTATCTACAGAATTTCTTACCACAGATACCCAATTTAAAACGGCTGTTGGGCTAGGCTTGGCAAAGGGTGATGACCGAGCGATGTTGACTTATAAAGGCACAATGTCTGATGTTACGCCTGAGCTAGTGCTTAAATCGGGAATATTAGGAAGTGCAAAGCATTTACACATCGCTAGTTTCTATTTGCTGGATCAACTTAATCCACTTTGGCAAACAGAACTCCCAAAACTAAAGGCCTTAGGACATACAGTTTCTTTAGATACCAATTGGTGTCCTGATGGAAGCTGGGAAAAAGTCCATTCAATTTTGAATCATGTAGATGTCTTCATTCCGAATGAAGAAGAAGCATTACATATTTCAGGTAAAAACACTTGTGATGAAGCGGGCCAATGGTTGAATGAAAAAGTGAAGCTTGTCGTGATCAAAAGAGGAGCTGATGGCGCTAGAGTTTACCAAAACGGAACAATTGTAAATCATGAAGTTCCATACGAACTGAAAGCTAATTTGGTGATTGCCGATACCACTGGAGCAGGCGATAATTTCGCTTCTGGTTTTGTCTATGCTTGGTTGAAAGGCAAGGAGCTTACCGAAGCAGTAACTTTAGGTATGCGCTGCGCAACGGGCAGTTTAGCGTTTATAGGCGGAATTCAAGGTCAATTGAAGCCATAGGTTCTGCTAAATATTTTTTAAGATTTTATTATGGAAAATACATTTGATGCCATTGTTGTCGGCTCAGGAATATCTGGAGGTTGGGCTGCAAAAGAGCTTTGCGAGCAAGGCTTAAAAACCCTTGTGCTTGAACGTGGTAGAGATGTAAAACACCTTAAGGATTATCCCACCGCCATGAAGCAGCCATGGGAATTCGAGCATCGAGGTAGCATGACCAAAGCTTTTTATGACGAAAATCCACTCATTACGAAAGCAGCAGGTTTTGGAGAAGATACTGCTCATTTTTTCGTCAAAGATGCCGATCATCCTTACGTTCAGCAACGCCCTTTCGAATGGATTCGTGGCTATCAGGTAGGCGGAAAGTCATTGATTTGGGGTCGGGCTTGCCAACGATGGAGCGATTACGAGTTTAAAGCACCGTCTAAATTAGGCTATGGAATTGAATGGCCTATCGACTATTCGGTAATCGCACCTTGGTATTCTCATGTTGAAAAATTCATTGGGGTTTGTGGCAATAAAGATGGGATTGAAGCCATGCCTGATGGAGAATTTCTTCCTCCCTATGAGTTGAATTGTGTGGAGCAGCACATGAAGGAGAAACTCAATGAGCATTTCCCAGGAAGGCATTTGGTGCAAGGCAGATGGGCCCAACTCAGCGAGCCAAATCCTATCCACTTAGAACAAGGAAGAGGGAAATGCCAGTGTCGAAATCTATGCATGAGAGGTTGTCCTTATGGCGGCTATTTTAGCTCAGTAACTTCTACTTTGCCATGGGCAGAAAAAACAGGAAACTTAACAGTGAGGCCTTTTTCAGTAGTACATTCTGTGATTTATGATGAAGCGACAGGTAAGGCTTCTGGAGTAAAAATTATTGACACGAACACGCATGAAGAGATCATTTATAAGGCAAGAATTATCTTCTTAAATGCATCTGCTTTGAACAGCACGCTGGTATTAATGAACTCTAAATCTGAACGTTTCCCGAATGGTTTGGGGAATGACCATGATGTATTAGGTCGCTATGTGGGTTTCCATTTATACCGCGCTTGGGCGAATGGTAAGATTGACGGTTTCGAAGACAAATATGTCTACGGAAAAAACCCGACAGAGTGTATCATTGCCAATTACAGAAATTTAGGAGAAAGGGATACTGATTTCAATGGCGGTTATACCATTTTCACGGGTGGTTATAGAGATAGAGCAAGTGAAGCGCCAGAAGGTCAGCCTCAGATTGGCGCGGACTTTAAGGAGCAAATCACAAAAGCGGGTGATTGGCACATCTACATGTACATGCAAGGCGAAACAATGCCTAAAGCCACGAACAGAGTGATTTTGAGCCCTGATAAAACCGATCAATGGGGCATTCCATTATTGGTTACTGATGTGGGTTACGATGAGAATGATGAAAAAATGGTGAAGGACTTCCTGAAGGAAAGTAAAAGCATGCTTGAGAAAATAGGCTGTACCGAAATCGAAGGAGCCGATAATCATCAAGCACCGGGCTTAGATATACACGAAATGGGAGGAGCAAGAATGGGTAATGACCCTAGAACCTCTATGCTCAACGCCCATAATCAGGTGCATGGCTGCGAAAACGTATTTGTCACCGATGGGGCATGCATGACAAGCATGGGCAATCAAAGCCCTTCAATATTATACATGGCTTTGACGGCCAGGGCAGCTACTTACGCTGTCGACCAGTTTAAAAAAGGAGTATTATAAAATTTTAGATGATGAATAAGAAAGTAGGAGTAGGTCTAATTGGTTCTCAATTTATCACCACTATTCATGCCGAGGCACTGGCTAAGGTGGCTGATGCCGAAGTATTGGCTGTAATGTCGCCTACGCCAGGTAATGCGCAACGCTTCGCGGAAAAATTCAAAATCCCCAATCACTTCACTCAATTGGAAGACATGCTAGCCATGGATGAAATTGATATGGTGGTGATTGGAGCACCTAATTATTTGCATTGCGAGATTACGGTTAAAATTGCTGAGGCTGGAAAACACATTGTGGTAGAAAAGCCATTATGCATGAATTTAGCTGAAGCCGACATTATGATTGAAGCTTGTAAAAAGGCGAATGTCAAATTAATGTATGCTGAAGAACTTTGCTTCACGCCAAAATACGTCCGGCTGAAAGCCTTGCTGGATGAGGGTGCACTTGGTGATCCTGTGCTTTTCAAACAATCAGAAAAACACGATGGCCCACATGCCGATCATTTCTGGGATGTAGAAAAATCTGGTGGAGGCGTTACCATGGACATGGGCTGTCATGGGATTCAATTTTTCCGATGGCTACATCCTGGAGTACCGATTAAGTCGGTTTATGCGCAAATGAATACCAGCGTTCACAAGGACAAAACCATTGGGGATGATAATGCCATTGTGATTCTTGAATTTGAAGACGGTGTGGTTGCCATGATGGAAGAAAGCTGGACAAAATTAGGAGGTATGGATGATCGTGCTGAGATTCATGGTTCAGGTGGTGTAGCTTACGCGGATGTTTTGCAAGGCAATTCTATTCAAACCTATAGTAATAAGGGCGTTGGCTACGCGGTTGAAAAAGCTGGAAATACGATTGGCTGGAGCTACACCATGTATGAAGAAATCTGGAATTATGGCTTCCCCCAAGAATTTGAACACTTTGTGGACTGCGTGAAGAATGATAAAACTCCATTAGTAACTGGCGAAGATGGAAAGGCTGTTTTAGAAGTGATCTACGCAGCTTATGAGTCAGCTGGAACAGGACGTAAAGTGGAAATGCCATTTAAAACCGATGCTGACAAGCCGTACAAACTTTGGAAAAAATAGTCTGACATGGACAGAAGAAAAGCATTATCGCTCACAGCAACAATTTTAGGGGGAAGCCTAGTCGGCTCTCAACTTTTTCTATCGGGATGTGCACCAATGGAAAAGGAATTAATGGTTTTCACTTCCGAAGACTTAGCTTTTCTGAATGAAGTTGCGGATACCATCATACCAGACACTTCTTCGTCTAGAGGAGCAAAGGCAGCCAATATTGGCGACTTCATGAAAACCATTGTAACAGACTGTTATAGTGGAGATGAAGCCAAAACCTTTTATAATGGGATTGCTAAAATTGAAGTAGCCTCTTCAAAGGCTTTTGATAAAGGCTTTATGGAGCTTCGCAGTGAAGAGCGCTTTCAGCTTTTGAATCAGTTTGATAAAGAGGCCAGAAATGATAAGTCAGATGCGAAATTCTTCGGAATGATGAAAGAGCTTACCCTTTGGGGTTATTTTAGTTCCGAAATCGGATCAACCGAAGCCTTGCGCTATAATCCAGTACCAGGCCGATATGAAGGCTGTATACCCTATAACAACGAACCCGCATGGGCATGAAAATCCAATATTTCTCAGATTACGAAAGCATGAGTACCGAGGCGGCTCAGCTGATCATCGATGCAGTAAAAGCCCAACCTGAACTTCTGTTTTGCGCAGCAACGGGTGGCTCCCCAACAGGCATGTATCAAGCTTTGAATGAGGCTGCTCAATCGGATGAAAGCCTCTTTGAAAAAATGAAGGTGATTAAACTCGATGAATGGGGTGATGTTGATTCAAAACATCCTGTGAGCTGCGAGTATTATTTACAAGAGCATTTGGTGAATCCATTGAAAATCACTCCTGATCGATACATGGGCTTTAGTGCCGATGCCGAAAACCCGTCAGAAGAGTGCGTACGAGTGAGTGGCATATTGCAAGAAGAAGGCCCAATTGACATTTGCATTTTGGGAATTGGTACCAATGGACATATTGGTTTCAATGAACCTAATCTTCAGATGACTGATCATTGTCATGTGGCGAAATTAGCACCTTCTACCTTACTCAATGGGATGGTAGTAAATATGACCAAGAAACCGACTTACGGGTTGACTTTAGGCGTAAAGGACATTCTTTCAGCAAAGCATATCATTATGCTAGTTGCAGGTTCGGGAAAAGAAGATGCAACAAGGCATTTAGTATCAGGAGAAATCACAAATGGTTGGCCAGCTACACATTTATGGTCTCATCCCAATGTGGATTGTTTGATTGTGGAAGGATAGTTTTGTAGGAAACTACTTAAGCATCGATTTAATAAAAGCACTGCCAAAAGCCAAAATTGGAGTTGAAGACATGATTTTCAGCTCTTCTTTGATATTGGTTTCTTCATCTAGAAACTTGAAAACCGCCTGAGCTCCATTTTTCTCAAAAAGGTCTGAGAAGATTTTTTCGCCAGCGTGATCCCCCTTTTTTAATACATTCAAAAGCGTGCTATCATAGGCTTTGAATTTTGAAGATTGATAGGGAAGATTAGTGAATGGAGAAACGCTTGCTTCGATATTTTTTGCCATGGCGATCATGGCTTTTTGCGAACGTAAAAATGTATAACCAGTGGAGGGTTTAGCAAAACCACCGCTGATGCCAATATTGAAAACAACATCAGATTGTTGTTTGGGAAAAGGGAAGTCAGTCATTGGGATCACGCCAAATTCTTCCTCTTTTATCTCATATTCTTCTATTTTCAGAAAATCCGAGATGTAATTTTTAACACCTTCATCATACCCTTCCATGGGGAGTAAGTGCTCACTAAAAATGGTGTACTCTACCAGTGCTTCAGTGGTGGAAAATGGAAGCACATAGCCAAAACGACAATCACCAGACTGGTTAATCCTGAAGTCCATGTACGTGAAAGTTGCTGGATCGAATTGAGGCTTCTTCGTTTGGATAAAATAACCTTTAAAATGCTGTAAGAATTGGACGTAATGTTTATCTATTTCAAAATCTTTTAGCCCTTTAATGCTGCTAAAAACCTGTTCACCTTGATATTCAGCCAATTCTGTAGTTACTTTTCCATCATCAGAAATTGACAAAATGGATTCATTGATCCAAGTTAAATTTGAATAGTTGGACAGCTCTTTTTTCATGAATTGATAGAAATCAACGCCACGAATCATCTTGTAATGGTAAGGGCTGATGTCGTAGTTATGCTCGAAGGATTTGCTTTTGAAAATGGCCTTATTCCATTGCTTAAAGACGAGATTTTCTAGTGGGTTAATGCCTTTCTCCCAAAAGCACCAAGTCCTGTCGTTTGATGATTTTTGGTTTCTTTCGATGATGGCAATCGTTTTTTTACTACTTTCGAACACCAATAACGCATAAGCCAAGGTCAATCCTGCTGATCCAGCACCGGCTATTATACAATCGAACTGCTTCATTACTTGTAAACATAAAGGATTAAAGCTTGTTTAGCGCCATTTCCATTCGTGTAAAATTCGGGATGGTCTGTTAATCGAGATTTTTAAAGTTTAAATTTGGCTGAAAGGCCTTTTGTCTTAAAGTGCATTTGTAATCTGGGAAGCCCGTAAGGGACAAATGAATTGTAGACCTATCATATGGCTATGTATGTGCAGTGTCCTCTTTTCTTGTACAGAGAGGTTGATTTGCCCTGCCTATCAAACTGCCCTGATTCTCGATGAGGACTACAGGAAGCAGTACTTTTCGCCATTTACGGTCTATGAAGGCGATACCATTCCCAAAATGCCGTATGGATTTATGAAGAACAGAGCTGATGACCTTGATGAGTCATTTTTTGCTGCCAGCGAAGGTAAGGGCTTTAGAATTCAGAAGGGAAGAACCTATTCGCTAGAAAAGGAAGGGTTCACTTATGCTAATCGAAAAAAGAAATCATTCATTGCCAAATTATGGTCTAGCCCAGAAAGGGCAGTGCTCGAAAATCCTTATTTATTTGATAAAATACTAAAGAAGAGGCCTTTCTATAAGCTTGATATACTTAAGCCTGAACTGGTACATTACGGTGTTTTGGATTCGCTTAGAGGTAAAGTGCAAGGTCTAGATTCTTTGGGTTTGAATTCGCTAGGTCAACAGCCTATAATCACAGAAACCATACTCACCACACCTGAGGGGTATAAGGGGTACAATATTGATCAAATCAATTACAATAAGAAATTTGGCTACTTGTTTCCGCAACCACCACCACAACCAAAGCGATTAGATTCGCTAGAAATGGCTGCCTTGGCAAATGATTCAACTTCAACAGATAGTCTTTCTTCAGAGAAGAAGGGAATCTTCGGTATGTTCAAAAAGAAAGCCGACAAACCAGCCAAGGAGAAGAAAAAAGACAAGAAGAACAATGAAGAAGGTAATAGAGAAGAAGACGAAGATATAGGAAGTTAATTTCAATTTAGGCTTGTTTGTACTTTTTGAATTATCTTGAATTCAATTTTTGAAAATATCGATTTATGAAAATTACCAATTTAGCCATAGCCATCTATCTTGTCTTATTTGTTAGTTGCTCTACCAATAACCAAGTAAAATCCATCGACCCTGAGACCTATTGGGGAGAGAATCCATGGCCGGAAATCAGGAAGGAAAGAATCAATAAACTTT
>JBLIKG010000004.1:0-27321 GCA_047636255.1 Roseivirga sp.
TTTATCAACATGAAGAAGATTCTAAAAGAGGAGATATTACGCTGAGTATAAAACTGGGCATCAAAGGCACTTTTTTATTTACAGGCCTTTTCTTTGGCTTAGCATCTTTGCTCTATGTGCTGTACTTCCGTGAATATCATCAAATGAAATATGCATGGGCCTTTTTAGGCAGTATGTCACCCGTTGTTCTGTTCTTTAGCTGGTGGTTTCTTGCTGCCCTTAAAGATGAATCAAAGGCCAATTACAGCAATACCATGCGCCTTAACTTTATCTCGGCCACCTGCTTGGGCGGTTTCTTTCTTTACTTCTTTTTGAATTCCACCAATATTTTGAATGTTGTAGGAGTTTATTAAAAGGTGTGGATCTCATTGTTTAACCTCTCCAAAGGTGGGTTCAGCTTAAAACGGTTGACCATGAGTGTTTCTCATTACTCTGTTTGCAAACCAAGGGGAGTTCTTCATCAACGTCAAGGCAATTTCGCTGGTAAATTTTGAGCCAAATAGTGTCTGCGTTTTTCTACCCACCCAAAGTCTTTTTTTGAAAGTGGCATTCCATCTTTCGGTATATTGAGCTTCTAGTTTAGCGCTGTTAATAGCTCCATTCTTACAGTTTTCGATAATGGTATCTGAAAGAATTTTGGCGGAATGAATGGCCATCGCCATACCGTTTCCGCAAAGTGGGGTTATCAAACCGGCTGTATCACCCGACATTAAAATATGGTTCTCAATTAAGTTTTTTGGTCGGAAAGAGAAAGCATTGATCACCACGGGTTTTTCGAAAAGGAAATCTGAGTTTTTAAAAATGGATTTAAGAAATGGATTCTTCTTAAGTTTTTGATCCTCCATGACTTCGATTGACCCTGCCGATTTTAAATCCTCTCTTCTGCCTAAATAACAAAGGTTGAATTTGTCATCTTCAATCGCACTGATGCCACAATATCCTCCATCAAAATTATGCAAGGCAACCAAATCTCTAGGATAATCCGTTTTGATATGGTATTTCACCCCAATAAAAGGAGCTTCAAAATTAACATGAGAGCGCTCCAGTTTTTTATCCAAAACACCATTCTTGCCATAGGCGCCTATGACCAAATCAGCCGTAAACTCTTCTGAATTTGTCGAGCTCAAAAGGAAGCTATTTTCTGCAAACCTGACTTCATCAAGGGTACAGTTTTCATAAACTTGAACACCCCGAGCCTTGGCAAGCTCTACCAAGTGTTGGTCTAAAACATACCTGCTTATCCCGAATCCCCCTAAATCCAAAGGTATTTCAATGCTTTTTCCGTTGACGGAAGTGAATTGAAATTTAGAAATAGAAGAATGAGTAATTTGTTTGGGTAGTAGTCTTTCCCTTTCTAAAAAAGGCAGTACTTCATTAGAAATGTATTCCCCACAAACCTTATGAAATGGATATTGCTTCTTTTCATAAAGACTGACTTCAAAACCCTTGCTAGACAGCAAGATAGCATTCACCAAACCTGCCAAGCCACCTCCGATTATTGCTACTTTCATAAATGATAATTTCCCCCTTTTATACCGAAGACTTGCCATTTAAATAATATGGCCTTCTGCATCCATTTTTTGACCTTAGTTTAACTTAAATAATTAAACTATTTATAGAATGAAAAAGATTGTGCTGAATTCGCAAAAACTATTTACAGTATTTGCAGCCGTCTCATTCATGATTGTTGGTCTTTCACAGACATCCTTTGCACAAAGGCGCAACAAAAAAGATGAGAAGACTGTAGCAGCAGCTCCTGCTGCTAAACCAGAGGCTAAACCAAAGCCTAAAAAAGGAGAACCGAAACCTTACTCAGAAGTTATCACGAAAGATGCTATTTCTGACGAAGGTCTTTTCACCGTTCATAAAGTTGAGGATAAATATTTCTTTGAAATCCCTAACGATCTATTGAACCGTGACATGCTAATGGTAACACGTATTGCTAAAACCGCAGAAGGACTCGGTTTTGGTGGTGGTAAAACCAATGAGCAAATGTTGAGATGGGAAAGATTTGAGAATAAAATTCTTCTTAGAATCATCTCTTCAGAGATCACTGCTGCTGATTCATTACCCATCAGCGAGGCGGTAAACAACTCGAATTTCGAACCTATTTTGGCAGCCTTTGACATTGAGGCTATATCAAAAGATTCTTCTGGTGTTGTGATTGATGCCTCTTCGCTTTTGACAAGTGATATTAAACCACTTGGATTACCGAACAGAAGCAGAACTCAATACAGAGTGACTCGATTGGATGAAAAAAGATCATATGTAACTCGCGTAAGCAGTTATCCTGAAAACATTGAATTGCGTCATGTTAAAACTTATTTAGCGAGTGCACCTCCATCCAATGATGCTGATGGTGCAATTACTGTTGAAATGAGTAACTCAATGATTCTATTGCCAGAAGTGCCTATGCAGCGCAGAATGGCAGACGAAAGAGTGGGTTGGTTTACCAGCAGAACAACTGATTATGGTTTGGACATACAGCAATCAAAAACCGTTCGCTATTTGGACAGATGGAGATTAGAAGTACGTGATGAGGACATGGACAAATTCAAAAGAGGAGAATTAGTTGTGCCGAAAAAACAAATTGTTTATTACATCGATAGAGCTACTCCAAAAGAGTGGGTTCAAGCAATTAAAGATGGTATCGAAGATTGGCAAGTAGCTTTCGAGCGTGCTGGTTTCAAAGAAGCCATTATTGCTAAAGATGCACCTACTAAAGAAGAAGATCCTGATTGGAGCCCAGAAGATGTTAGATATTCTACAGTTAGATATTTAGCTTCTCCAATTCCAAATGCTAATGGTCCTCACGTAAGTGATCCACGTTCTGGTGAAATTTTAGAAAGTGATATCAACTGGTACCACAACGTAATGACTTTATTGAGAAGGTGGTTCTTTGTACAAACAGCTGCCATCAACCCACAAGCTCAAATGCCAGAATTTGATGATGTTGTAATGTCTCGCTTGATCCGTTTTGTGTCTTCTCACGAAGTAGGTCACACTTTAGGCTTACCACATAATTTCGGTTCTTCTGTAGCTTACCCTGTAGATTCTTTACGCTCAGCTTCTTTTACGGCTCGTATGGGAACTGCACCTTCAATCATGGATTATGCTCGATTTAACTATATCGCGCAGCCAGAAGATAAAGGTGTTGCTTTAATGCCAGAAGTTGGTGAATATGACAAATACGCAATTTCTTGGGGTTACAGACCAATTCTTGATGCAACATCTGCTGACGATGAGTTGCCAACTTTAAGAAAGTGGATCGAAGATAAAAACGGTGATGCCCTTTACAGATACGGAAGACAAGGTAATAACAATGATTACACTGCTCAAAGTGAAGACCTAGGTGATAACGCTATGAAAGCCAGCACCTATGGTATCAAAAACTTGAAAGTAATCATGAACAACTTGCAAAAGTGGACATACGTTCCTGGTTCAGATTATTCTGAGTTAGAAGAAATGTACGGTGAAGTTCAGTCACAATTCAACCGTTATATGGGTCATGTTGGCCGTTATGTTGGTGGGGTTAAAGAGGACTACAAAACAGCTGATCAAGCTGGTGTAGTTTATTCACATGCTCCAAAAGATTTGCAAAAAGACGCCATCAGGTTCTTAAATGCTGAGTTGTTCAATACTCCAATGTGGATCTTGGATAGTGAAATTATCAATAGATTACAAGATTACGGTGCTGTTGAAGATATGCGTTCAATGCAAGAAAGAACTCTTTATTCAATTTTAGAATGGAGAAAATTAGGACGAGTTATCGAAAACGAAACTATGAATGGTTCAAAGAATGCCTATGGTATCCTTGATCTTTTCGCTGACCTTCGCAATGGCATCTGGTCTGAGTTAGCTGCAGGTAAAACAATTGATACTTACAGAAGAAACCTACAGAGAGCTCATATCGAAAGATTAGAGACTTTGTTAACCGGTGAATTAGCACCTGCGCCTGCTCAATTCAGAGCCTTCACTGGCCCTGGTATCGATGCAAGTCAATCAGATATTCGCCCAGTAGTTCGTGCTGAGTTGAAAACACTTCAGTCTAGAATCCAAGCTGCTATTCCAAGAACTTCAGACAGAATGTCGAAGATTCACTTGGAAGATGCTTTGGAAAGAGTAAAAATGCTTTTAGATCCTAAATAAGGATTGATCATACAATAGAAAAGCCTTGGAGATTAATCTTCAAGGCTTTTTTTAGGTAGGATTAGATGAGAATAAGTCCGTCTATATTTTCCTGATTCTTATTTTGTCAGTGGTTATTGTCGTAAACTTCCCAAATAAGTCAGCCTTTTTTTGCTTGACAAGGTCAACAAGTATTTCTGTAATTCTTGCCATATCTGCATGCTCATATCTTAAGAAGATAACACTAACATCTTTTTCTTTATGGGCATAAACCCATTCTCCAAAGTCCTTGTCTTCTGTTAAGATAATCCTTCTTGGCTCCTTTGAGAATTCAATAACTTCAGCATCAGATATACCAGAGAGGTTCTTGGCAATTGAATAAACTTCTATTCCATCCTTTGCAAGTGCCTTTTGAATACTAAATGGAAGATTCTCGTCTGCCAGAATCATGGCTTGGTAACAAGGACCTCTTCATTGGCGATTCGCTCAGAAGCATAGTAAAGCGCGGCTAGTATATCTTCCCTTTTAAGGTGAGGGTACATCGATAGAAGTTCTTCAATATTAGCGCCTTCAGATAGCTTCTTTAAAATAAGCTCAACCGTAATTCTAGTCCCCTTAATGACTGGTTTGCCCAAAAGAATTTTGTAATCTGAAATTATGCGCTCTTGGTAATTCATGGTTTTCATAAACTAAAGTAACGAAGATTGCAGAGTGTTACAATTCGTAATGATCTCAATATACGTTCTGATCTCAGTCAAGTTCTATTCATTGCCTTTTTTTTGGATGAATACTTGTCTAATGAACGGATATCTTTCAGTCTAAATTCCCTCTGTTATTTTCAAAAGGATTTTTACAAATGTACTGAACGGAGAATAGTCTCACTTCAGCTGACAAGTAATAAAGGCATAGTAAAGTGCTAAAAGCATGGGAATTTAATCTTCAAGCCTTTTTTGTTTTACAGTGGATCCTGCATAATTTAGATAATAACATTTTCGATCTTGAGAGCTCTATACCTTCTATTAATTTATCTGACTATCTACACTGGTAGTATTTCAATTCCACAAAACTCAATCAATGAATTTATCGGAACTTGGGTTTACAAAACAGCATCATATAACTTTCAAACCACTTTCATCGAAGATACCGAAGGTAAGCTTAAAGCTTATTCATCTGTTGCAGCCCAAAATGGTAATTTCCTAGATACTGGAGAAAAGGAATCGCCTAATATCGAAATCGGCACTTTTAATAAAGTTACTAAGGAGTTACAAATCATCATTAATTCTACTTATTCGGAAGCTAGTTTCAAGGCTAGTTTGAAGTTGATAGATGGCGAAAAGATGGAGTTCAAATTGGGGGAACCTATAGTTGATGATATTCATTACTTTCCAAAAGAGGTCACACTACATCGAGAAATATCATTCGAGGGAGAATGGGAATGGGAAAAGAATGATGACCAAGGCACATTTAACTTAAGCTTAAATCAAAACCTCAATGAGGTAGCAGGGCAACATAGCATCTCTGCCCAATCTGGTAGGAAGTCCGATTGCGCTGGTATATTCGATGAGAATGAAGTTTCTGTGAAAGGAAAAGCTTTTGGTAATTTACTGACTGTTACTTTTAAAGGTAGTTTTTCAGATGCCGAGGGATTGGCGGAGATCAAGTATATAAATACTACCCAAATTGAGTGGAAAGTGATAAAAGAGATTTCAGGAGAGAATTATTTCCCAAAAAAAGCAGTCTTGAAACGAAATCAATAAAAAAAGCGGCTCCAATTATGAAGCCGCTCCTTATATTTCTACATCATCTTCTGCTTAGGCGAAGAAGTAAGGGAATTTGCCTTTGGCAATCATTGTATCCGCTACTTGTCTTCTAAGCTCTTTGGTATTCACTAAGTCCATTTTGGTGAATCGCTTTAAGCCCATTAACATTACCTTTTGCTCGTCACCTTTGGTGAAACTTGCAATCGCTTCTTTAGCAGCAGCAGTAACTTTGTCGATGGCCTGCGCCATGTAAATCTGAGTCATAGCAACATAATCAGCACAAGCTGCTTCGCCTCTTTGGCTGACAAGTTTTTCTGTTCTTAGCATAGCAGATTCTACCGCATAAATCTCGATTAGAATATCGGCTAAGTTCATCATTATCTCTTGCTCATCTTCGATTCTATCTTGTAAAACCATGGCCGCTTTTCCGGCTACCATTAAGAATACCTTCTTAAAGTTTTGAACTACTTCTTTTTCGGCATTGAAAAGGACTGATTTATCGATTGAGTTGAATGAAGGCACGGAAGTTAATTCCTTAGAAACGGCCATAGCAGGTTCAAAGATATTCAACTCACCTTTCATAGCTCTTTTCAAAAGCATACCGATCATCAACATACGGTTGATCTCGTTGGTACCTTCGTAAATTCGGGCAATTCGGGCATCACGATAAGCGCGTTCCATCGGAGCATCAGCAGAGTAGCCCATACCACCATACACTTGCACGCCCTGATCTACCACGTAATCCAAAACTTCTGAGCTGTGGATTTTAGAAATCGCACATTCAATAGCAAAGAGTTCGACACCTTTCAGCTTAGCCGCAGCGTCATCCATTCCCTCAGCAATGAGATCATTGATTTTATCTTCAATATTCTGTCCAGCTCTATAGTCCAAAGATTCGGTAACGAAGGTCTTTGTGGCCATTTCAGCTAACTTGCTTTTGATCGCTCCAAAGCTGGAAATCGACACTCCGAATTGCTTACGCTCATTAGCATATTGAGTAGCTTGAGAAATTACGCTTCTACAACCACCAAGTACACCAGCTCCTAATTTTACACGACCAATATTCAAAATATTAACCGCGATTTTGAAACCATTTTGTCTCTCGGAAAGCATGTTTTCGACCGGAACTGGGCAATCGTTAAAGAAAACTTGACGAGTAGAAGAACCCTTGATGCCTAGTTTCTTTTCTTCTTCATTCATTGTGATCCCACCGAAGGTTTTCTCAACAATAAAAGCAGTTAAGTTCTTATCATCTTCAATTTTGGCGAAAACGATAAACAAGTCAGCAAAGCCTGCGTTCGAAATCCACATTTTCTGACCTGTGATATTATAATGCTTTCCATCAGCAGAAAGCACTGCTTTGGTTTTTCCAGAATTGGCATCTGAACCAGCATCAGGTTCAGTTAAGCAATAACATGCCGCCCATTCACCAGAAGCTAATTTTGGTAAATACTTACTTTTCTGACCTTCGTCACCATAATAGAGAATCGGCAAAGTACCAATCCCAGTATGTGCACCGTAGGTAGTTGAGAATGAACCAGCTGCGCCAACAATATCGGCAATTAACATACTAGTGTTAAAGCTCATTCCTAAACCGCCATATTGCTCTGGCACGGTAATCCCCAGTAATCCCAATTCTCCAGCTTTTTTGAAAATAGCCGGAACCAAATCAGGTTCTTTCATGCTGTCAATACGATCAGCAATGGGTGTGATTTCTGTTTCAATGAAATCACTACAGGCTTGCGCCATCATTTTTTGCTCTTCACTGAACTCTTCTGGAATGAAAACTTCGTGAGCACTGGTTTCTCTTATCAGGAATTCTCCTCCTTGAATTGATGATCTTTTTTCTACTGCGGTCGACATATCGCTTTAATTTTATTTTTCTTACTTAAGGAATTCATAAATGCCAGCTACGCCTTGGCCGCCACCCACACAGGCGGTAACCATTCCGTATTTGGAATTGCCTCTTCTTCGCATTTCATTAAAAAGCTGAACAGAGAGTTTTGCACCAGAACAGCCAAGTGGATGCCCTAAGGCAATCGCACCACCATTCACGTTCAAAATAGAACGGTCTAAATCCAATTCTTTAATCACGGCTAATGATTGCGCCCCGAATGCTTCGTTCAATTCAATCAAGTCTAAATCTGATTGTTTCAAACCTGCTTGTTTCAATGCTTTTGGCACTGCATCAACAGGACCAATTCCCATAATTCTTGGGTGAACACCAACGGCAGCATAAGTCACCATTCGTGCGATTGGTTCTAGCCCCAATTCTTTTACCATTTTTTCAGACATCACCATTACAAATGATGCACCATCAGAAACTGGTGAAGAGTTACCAGCAGTCACCTGACCGCCTTGAGCAAAAACTGGTCTAAGTCCTGCAAGCACGTCAAGAGAAGTATCCGCTCTTGGTCCTTCATCCTTATCCACGGTGTAAGACTTTTCGGTCATTTTACCATTGGGCCCAACAAACTTCTCCGTTACTTTAATCGGAACGATCTCGGCATCGAATTTACCTTCAGTTTGCGCTTTAACCGCTTTTTGATGTGATTCAAAAGCAAATTGATCCGCATCTTCACGGGTGATACCAAATTCTTTTCCTACCTGCTCGGCAGTTAAGCCCATGCTTAGGTAGTAATCTTTGTGTTCTGTAGCCAGTTTGTAGTTGAGCGCGGTTCTGTAACCCATTACAGGCACTTGGCTCATAGATTCGGTTCCTCCCGCAATAATACAGTCTGCCGTTCCAGCATGAATTCTTGCTGATGCCAAAGCGATTGCTTCCAAACCTGAACCACAGTAACGGTTCACAGTAACACCGGGCACTTCAATCGGTAATGACAAGAGAGAAATCATTCTTGCCATTTGCATACCTTGTTCCGCTTCGGGCACTGCGTTGCCTACAATGAGGTCGTCAACTCGAGTTGGGTCGAAGTTGGCCACCTGACTTACTAAATGTTTAATTACTTCTGCAGCCATATCATCAGAGCGAACTGTACCAAGTACACTTTTTTTGCCTCTGCCTACTGCTGTCCTATATCCTGCTACTATATATGCGTCCATTGCTATTAGATTTTAGATGTCAGACATTAGATGTCAGACTAATTTTTTAATGATCGATTTTAGTTCCTTAGTGGCTTTCCTTTGAAGAGAATGCTATGAATTCGCTCCAGCGTTTTTGGTTCTGCAGTTAAGCTTAAGAAAGCCTCTCGTTCCAAATCCAAAAGATACTGCTCAGAAACTTCTTGTGGGTAAGTCAAATCACCACCACACATTACATAAGCTACTTTTCTGGCAATCTTCGCATCATGCTCAGAGATATAGTTTCCGAAAAGCATTCCATTAATACCTGCTTCGAAAAGCGCCAAACCTGTTCTTCCTTGGACCTTGATGTCTGTTCTTTCGACAGGCTGAGTATAGCCAGCATCATAGAGCTCAATCACTTTTCGCTTAGCGTCCGTAATTAATCTTTTTCTATTTAATGTGATTTCGTCAGTCGGTCTTAGGATATTCATGGCTCTTGCCTCCTCTGCAGAAGTAGCCACTTTTGCAGTGGCTATATTCATGAAGGCCTCTTGTAATCTGTTCAACTCAGGGTCTCCACTGACATAAGCATCTGCAGCACGCATTGCCAATTCCTTAGTACCTCCCCCACCTGGAATCAGACCTACGCCAACTTCTACCAATCCAATGTAAGTTTCGGCATGAGCTTGAATGGCATCGCAATGCAGCGATAATTCGCAACCACCGCCTAGGGCCAAACCTGCTGGTGCTGACACCACTGGTATTGACGAGAATTTAGCGCGCTTCATTGTATTCTGGAATTGAGCGATCATCATATTGACCTCATCATATTCTTGATCACCAGCATACATAAAAAGCATCGCAAGATTAGCTCCAGCCGAGAAATTAGCACCCTCGTTACCAATCACTAATCCTTTATAGTCCTTCTCAGCCATGGCAATAGCGGTTTCTATACCTTCTATTACTTCTTGACCGATTGAATTCATTTTGGTATGGAACTCTAAGCAAAGCACACCATCACCAATATCGAATACTGTTGAGCCTGCATTGCCCCAAACCTTTTTGGTGCCTCTAATATTTTCTAGAATAATCAATTCCTCTGTTCCAGGAACAGTTTTATAGCTCTTGGATGGAATGTCATAGTATTGCTTTACTCCGTTTTCAATCTTGTAGAATGATGTATGACCAGCTGCTAACATATCATAAACCCATTGTGCTGGCTTATGATCCATAGCTTCCATTTTTGTGACTGTGTCTTGGACTCCGAGTAAATCCCAAGTATCATAAGGTCCTAATTCCCATCCAAAACCTGCGCAAACAGCTTGATCTATTCTGAAAAGCTCATCAGCGATTTCCGGAATTCTATTAGACACATATTGAAAAGTGTCATAGAATGTGGTTCTAAAGAATTCGCCTGCCTTGTCATTGAAATTGACTAAGGTTTTGATTCTCGCCTTTAAGTTTTCTTCGTCTTTTACAGCGTCTAATGCTTTGAAGTTTGCTCTAGAGCGAGGGCCGTATTCAAAGGTTTTAAGGTCAAGTTCTAAAATATCCTTGTTGCCATTCGCATCAACGGTCTTTTTAAAATAACCTTGTTTTGACTTGTCGCCAAACCAACCTCTTTCATGAACACCCTTTACGATTCCTGGTAACTTGAACTTCTCTCGTGATTCATCGTTCGGCAAACCTTGATAAAGATTATTCGCCACATTCACAGTGGTATCTAAACCTACAACATCCATGGTTCTGAAAGTGGCCGACTTAGCACGACCTATGATAGGGCCTGTCAATCGATCAACTTCTCCAACGGTTAATCCCATAGCTTCGATGGTATGCATGGCCGACATGATGGCATAAATACCTATTCTGTTAGCAATAAACGCAGGCGTATCTTTACAAAGCACTGTTTCTTTACCTAAATAAAGATCTCCGTAGTGCATCAAATAATCGATGATTGCAGGGTCAGTTTTTGGACCTGGAATAATTTCTAAAAGTCTCAAATAACGAGGCGGGTTGAAGAAGTGTGTTCCGCAGAAATGCTTTTGGAAATCTTCGCTTCTACCTTCACACATTAAGTGCATAGGAATACCTGAGGTATTTGAAGTTATTAGAGTACCTGGCTTTCTGAACTTCTCAACTTGATCGAAAATGATCTTTTTAATGTCAAGTCTTTCAACGACCACTTCAATAATCCAATCTACACCAGCAATTTTGGCCATGTCATCTTCAAAGTTTCCCGTGGAGATTCTTTTGGCAAAACCTTGATCGTATATAGGAGACGGTCTAGACTTGAGCGCGGTGGTCAATGCTTCATTAACCAACTTGTTTCTGGCGGCTGGATTAGTTTTATGCTCCTCGGGTAAATCGCGAGGTACCATATCCAGTAACAAAACTTTAATACCAATATTGGCAAAGTGACAGGCAATTCTTGAACCCATCACACCAGAACCCAATACAGCAACTTTTTTAATAGATCTGTTCATTACTTTTAGAAGATTGATTTTTTATCTATTAGACTATTTATTTGATCAACAACTTCGAAAAAGATGTCCAATTTTTCTTTTTCAATCGATTGCTGAGTGTATTCATTAAAACGGAGCACGGTTGCTCTAGAGATCTCCCTTTTTTGTTTCCCTAAATCGGTAAGAAAAATTCTTACTGATCTGCCATCAGTGGGGTCTTTTTCGCGGTAAATGAAAGCCTTTTCTTCCATGCTCTTGAGCATTCTTGTGAGACTTCGAGATTCCATACCCATTAAAGGGGCAATTTTAGTAGCGGGAGTTCCTTCTTTAGAATTGATGATTAGAAGGACAAAACCAATTGATGTCGTCATGTCATGCTTGACTGCTTGCTGGTTATACATGCGGTGTATACCATGCCAAAGCATTTTTACATTGTGGTCAACGGTTTCTTCTCTCTTCATAATCCTGTAAGGCTTACGAAGTTAAAGAAAATTTGTTATGCATGCATACTATTTTTTCAGAAAAAATTGGCGCATCAATATTTAGAGAGAAAATTAAGTCTAGTTACCTAATCTATATACCGATAATGTTGTCGTGAGCTATAAGCTAATAGTTGCTACAATTTCTCCTAAGTACCTAAGGGCTTACCCGAAGCCAAAGTCTCCTTAATTGTATTCGATAAAATTTTTTAATCTTGTCATATCAGCCCATAACTTCAATAACCTCGAAATCTGAACCCAGCCCATATCGGGTAAAATCGTACAGTCGGTAATCTTCTAGGGTATGGACATCCTTGAGTTTGCAATCTCCATCAGCCATAATCTCCACTACTTGAAATTCAAAGGACTCACCAAAATTGGTAATTCTGAATTTCTTACCTACTCTGAGATTATTAAAAGATTTGGCCATTAGGCGAAGGTATTACACATCGTAAATCTTCTCAATAAGATCAGCATATTTTTCTTTGATAATTCTACGCTTCAGTTTTAATGTTGGAGTGAGTTCACCGGAATCGATTGCCCATTGGTCACTCAAAATTTCGAATTTCTTTACTTGCTCCCAGTTTCCAAAATTCTTGTTAGCAGCGTCTATATCCCCTTGAAATTTCAGTTTCGTCTCTGGGTTTTTAAGTAATTCAGCTACTGAACCAGAAATACCATGTCTTTCTGACCAACTCAAAAGAGCTTCAATATTAGGAACAATTAATGCCGCTGGAAACTTTCTGTTTTCACCAATCACCATCACTTGTTCTATCAATACTGATTCCTTCAGTTTATTTTCCATCACCTGCGGGGCAATATATTTACCTCCCGAGGTTTTGAACATTTCCTTTTTGCGATCAGTGATTTTTAAATAATTGTCATCTGTCAACACACCAATATCTCCCGTATGGAACCAACCATCTACAATCACCTCGTTAGTTTTCTCTTCATCTTTAAAATAACCTAGCATTATATTCGGGCCTTGCACCAGAATTTCACCATCCTCGGCAATTTTAACTTTGATATCCCTAAGGATTGGGCCAACATAATCCAAGCGCGCGGCAGCGGCATCTGGCATGCCTATACTTATTCCTGGAGAGGTTTCGGTTAGACCATAACCTTCAAGAATTCTGATGCCCGCAGCCCAAAAAACCCTTTTTAATCTGGGTTGAATCGCTGAAGCTCCAACGATAATATGTCTTACATTTCCCCCTAAGGCAGCTTGCCACTTACTAAAAATTAATTTCCTCGCAATTTTCAATTTGAAGTTATACACCGCACCCATATTCTGATCTGGTGCATATTTCAACCCTAAATTAACCGCCCAAAAGAACAACTGCTTTTTTATACCTGAGAGCGCAAAACCCTTGGCTACTATTTTATCATAAATCTTTTCGATAAGACGTGGCACTGTATTAAAACCGTGAGGCTTAACTTCTTGTAGATTCTCGCTTATTTTTTCTAGACTTTCAGCATAGTAAATAGAAACCCCTAATTGGAAATAGAAGTAAATGGCCGTTCTTTCAAAAATGTGGCAAAGTGGCAAAAAGCTCAACACTCTATCCTTACCTTTTTCATATTGTGCTCTTTCAGAAACTGCTCTTGAATTAGACAGCACGTTGTCATGAGTAAGCATCACTCCCTTTGGTCTTCCTGTCGTTCCCGATGTATAAATAATGGTTACCAAATCATGAGTCTCTATTTTCTGTTTTCTATTTTCAATCTCCGCCTCCAACTCAGGAGTAGATTTTTTAGAAATGTTTGACCAATGATTCTTTCCAAAATCATCGAAAGTGTAAATAGGGATTTCTAGACCTGCCTTTATTACTGCTGCGGAAGCCTTAGTATAGATCTCTTCTGTGGATACAAAAACTAATTTTGATTCTGAATGTTCAAAAATGTAGGCATAGTCATCTTCTGTAATGGTCGGATACATTGGAACTCCGATGGCTCCAATTTGCTGAATTGCTAAGTCTGCAAAATTCCATTCTGATCTATTCTCGCTTATTATGGCGACTTTATCACCAGCTGCAATACCTTTCGACATTAGTCCAAAAGAAAGTTCATCACAAATTTGAATAGTTTCTCGTGTAGAAAATTTACGCCATTCACCATTGACCTTATCTGCAAGACAAACATCAAGGTTGTACTGCTCTAATTGTATCGGCAGTAGTTCAAATAAGCGGGTAGCAATTTTCATATTATGAATTTAAAGCGAATAAGATAACAAAAAGGATACGTAGAAAAATCATCCAAAATCACCACGCAGCTGTCGTAGTCTTTTTCTAGCCTCTGAAACGTAAATACTTCCCTTGAATTTGTTGAGTAAATCCAAATAAAGAGCCATTGCCTCCTCATTTTTATTTAAATCATCTTGAAGAATTACACCTGTTAAAAAGAGCGAATCATCTCCTAAGATTTCGAAGTAATGTGCTTGATTAATGATATTTAAAGATTCTATTGCTTCACTAAATAAGCCCAATTCTCTTTGAGTCTTTGCTTTCAGAAATAAGACTTCGTCTATTATGGAATGCTTCGAATAGAGGTCTAACATTTTATTTAGCGCTTCGATTGCTTCAATTTTTAGATTTTGAAATAACATCAATTCGATATTAGCATATGTCTGCATTACCACATCTGTTGAGTCAAAAACTGTATTGTTTTTTATCAGGATACTCAGATTCAATGCATCATTCGCTATCTCTCGTGATGTTGCAAGCTTCAAAATATCTAAATGTCCTTGTGCTAACTCAAACTCACCTTTGAAGTAAGACAGTTTTGCACTTTTTAACTTTGCTTCGTATCCCAGGGGCTCATCCTTGAACATACGTTCAACTTGGGCATACAATAGTATTGATTCCCATGGTTCTCGGTTAAGAAGATAAATATCTGCCAAATCCATTTTAGCCTCTGCTATTATTCTTTGTTTACCGACTGGTTTAGAGAGTAGTTCGGTTAAAATTTCAATTGCTTTTGGGATTTCGTTAAGCTGAAAAGCATACAAAAGTGCTGTTCTGCGCTCTGCATCCATTATGGTAAAAATATCTCTAGAGTTGGCCTTATAATCTTCATATTTGGCTATCAGGGATATTATATCTGCTCTATTTACTGGATAAGTTAGCTTTATAACCTCTTCTTCAGATAGCAGCAAATATTTATTAGCCATGCCTATGTTTGGACTATTTGCAAATTCACTAAGAACGTATCCAAAGGCTTTTTGTGAAGTTTTAAAATCGGAATTTCGAAATGCTATAACCCCAACATTTATAATGTTATCAGCGTTGTTTTGTAGTCTGCGGTCAAGCGCTCTTGCTTGTCGAAGTGCTGCTGAAAAATCCTTTTGTTGCAGGTGAGTCCAAATGAGCAAGTCATTAAAAATTGGATTTCCTGCTTCTGTTTGAATATAGTCGTAAAGTATTGTTTCCAGCGTATCCAAATCCTCTGGCTCCGTCAACACACTTTGAAAGGAGTTTTTTACATAATTGACATTTTGTGGCTGAGACTTTGAAAATATCAAATACTCGCCTATCATTTTTTGTTTTTTATTCATCATCCGATACGCATTGGCTAACTCCAACGAAAACATATCCGGCCGTTTCATTGCTTTTCGACCTTCGTTATAGGTTTCTAAGGCTTTGACTCGAAGGTTTTTTTCAAAGAATGCATTAGCCAGTAACCTTATACCGTTAGTTCTACCTTTCTCACCAGCCTCTTTAGCTTGCGTTTGAATTGCACTGTTAAATATTCTTTCTGCTTTTACTTCCTCCTTTTGACTTTTATATAGCATCCCTAAGTCTAGCTCATAAAAAAAGTTTTCAGGATTATTCTTAATTACGTCCTTCAAATATTTCTCAGCCTCATCATAGTCCTGATCTGTAAGTAACAGCTTCAAATAATTCTCATGAATGGCTGGTATATTGAGGTTATTCTTTACTAGTTTCTTGTATTCTTTTTTAGCTTTCTCTAATTCACCTTGAGCGTAGTATTCATTTGCCAATGCTATTGGATCGGTCACTTGCGCTAAAAGGCCATTTACCATAAAACAAAATATACATATAATGGCTGTTCTTTTCATACTTATCAACATTGTCAACACTGTAGTAATTAAAGATAATTAATTAAGAAAAGATAGTTTCTATCTATTAGTAATGTGGATATGTGCATAACGTTTTTCTTCACAAAATAGGATACACTTTGTTATTAACTTGTTGAAATTAAATTTGTTGTACACATCTTATCAACTTATAAATTGATGATAATCAATAAGTTATATTTTTATGGTGAATATGATTGATTTGTGTGGATAAGAAATGGTCACGTTATTCTTGTGGATGAAGTTGTGGAGTTTATATGAAAGGTAGCCTCTTATATCAAGTTAAGAGAACGGTTTACTTCTTTAGGTGGATAACGGTGTATAAATGTTGTACTACTCACAAACTTGTTAACACCTAAGCTTAGTTATTCACGGTATAATTAATGTCAATCTCACCGATTTCCCAGTTCTTTTTGAGTGTAATTGTTTTTGTTTTGTTGAGCTGGTCGTAGTAATATACAATCTCCTCTGGTTTAGTTCTATCGAGTATATTGCCTATATCAAGTTGACCATTGTTGTTATTGTCCACAATTATTCTGATTTGATAATTACCTGCGTCAAGTCCGCTAAAACTATAAGTTTTTGTGTTTCTAACTTCCCTTATAATCTTCCCAGTTGCCCCTAGAAGCTGAATAATAAAGTGCTGCGCATTAATGGATATTCTCCCGCTTATCATTCCAGAATCTTCTGCTTTTGCTTGCTGATAGGTCTTTTGTTGTCTATCAGAACTGTCGTTCTCAATACTGATGAAAGCACCTTTTTTGAATTGTATGTTTAATCTTTCACCCTGTTTGATATAGTTCTTAGTGGGAAGATTCCATTCAACTGAAGTACGAGAAGAGTTCCATATGATAAGTGAATCGGGTAAGAGATATATATTGACTGTATCTTTCCTGAGAGTGACACTATCTCGGTGGTAATAGGCAATAGGCTTGTTAAAATAAATTTGTAGTGGAAGTGTGTCTGAAACGGTTCCTTGTGTAGGAAATGTTTCTACGCTCAACTTATCTAATGGTAAGTCGGATGAGTTGAAATAGAGTTGCACGGTGTCTCGTAGATTACTGTTGATGGAATCATTGGCCGTTATGATTACTCTTGTCGAGTCATTAAATTCATTCTTGATGTTATAAAAACGTATTTTATCTGTGTCTTTCTTGTGGTAAAGCAGGCTATCTGTGTCTATGCTTTCTGCATTGAATGCTGTGATAGATTTGTTAAAGGTAACTTCAAAGTATTGTGCAAAATGACGGGCTGTTTTTATTGTTAAAGGGGTGGTATTCAGTCTTTGTAGTAGTATTAATCTCTCGCTTGGATTGCCATCAGTGTTAATGGTGTCGAGATGAAATCCATATAATTCTTTTTCAGAATCAGCTTTTAGATTTGAATTCTTGTCTAATACAGCATAGAGCATGAATTTCCCACTGGGCAGATTACGAAATTGGTAATGACCCGAGCTATCTGTTTTTGTGTAGTAAGATGCAGGACCCGAGGTTATATTTAAACTGTCACTTTCAGGATAAATGGATACGAGGGCATCTTCAACACCATCCGAAGTGTAGAGATTTCTTACCTGTCCTGATAATGTAAGAGAGTCTATTTGATTGCCAGTAGCAAAGCTTAGATATAGATTCTTCGGAATATTAGATTCATTGATGTCCGTAATGGTACTACCAAAGTTAAGAGTGTAGGTAGTGTTTTGATTGAATGCTGAATCGAAACTGAGCTCGATAGTATTTCTCCGGGTTTTAGTTTTGAATGAACCTTTAATCGATGGTGTAATGATTAACTTCGATTCGATTGATTTGGTGATTACAGGTTCGTCAAACACTAAAAGTATTGTCTTGCCTTTATAAAGAGTTTGACCATCGTTGGGTACTGAGGACACTAGGATTGGTGGTGTTTCATCTTTAGGCCCTCCCTGAGGAGATGAAACTCTTGCACAGGCTGAGATAAGTACTAGTAGGGTCAGGAGTAGGATACTTTTCTGTGCTCTCATTTTCTAAGAATATAAATCAGACTGCTATACTCCATTTTCTTTCCTGAGAATATATTTGAAATAAGACCATTAAAGACTCCCTTAATAAATGGAAAGATGGACCTTTTATACTTTTCAGAAAGTATGCTTACATAGTACGAATCGAAAATCATCGGAACAGTCCTTTCAATTTTTATACCATGTTTTAGAGATAAAATTTGAATACTTTTTTGGTTAAAGTGGTAGAGATGACGGGGTAAGTCGTAACCTGCCCAATGTTGTTTATAATGCTTTGCGTCATAAGACTCATGGTTTGGCAGAGCTAGCACTAGCACTCCATTAGGTCTTAACTTCGAAAGTAGTAGATTCATTGTTTCATTAAAGTTATCTACGTGTTCTAAAACATGAAAGAGTGTAATGATATCAAAGCTTTTTAAAGATGCTATATCATTCGTAATCAATTGGTTATGACGATTATCTGCTCTGTTGTCAGGTTCAAAACCAATAGATTTCCAACCTTTCTTAGAGGTATATTTTATAAAGTGTCCTGTTCCGCAACCATAATCCAAATGATTAATCTGCGATTTAGCTTCCAGGATATTTGATAGCAATTTATACTTCTGGTGAACCGTAAAGTTTCTGATGAATTTATAAATTACGTTAGTTATATTATTGGCCTTATTGCTATGAGAAATATATTCATCTGAATGATAATATTTGTTGAGCTCTGATTTGTTTGGTCGAGGATTAGTAAAGGATAAAGAACAGTTTGAACAGGTTACTATGTTGAATGATTCATGCGTTAAGAAATAGTCCTGACTTTCTAACATCAGATCTAATTGTGATGATTCACATAATGGGCATAATTCAAGTTGTTCCATATAGATTACCTACCCAGATAGACCATTAATACTGATATATCGGCTGGTGAAACACCGCTTATACGAGAAGCCTGACCAATAGTACCCGGCTTAATTTTCTTGAATTTCTCTCGTGCTTCGGCAGACAAGGCGGTTATAGAGTCAAAATCAAAATTGCCTTCGATTTGAAGTCCCTCAAGGTTTGATATTTTATTGGCTAGCTTTTCTTCTTTGAGTATGTAGTCTTCGTATTTAATTAGAATATCTGCTTGCTCTAAAATCTCAGGGTCGTATTTAGAAAGATAATCAGCCATTTCTTGATCGAATGAAGGGAGATCATAAATATGAATTTGAGGCCGCTTGATCAGTTTGGTGTAATTAGTCCTATGTTCAATGGTAGCTGTACCTAGATCTTCAAGGACAGGATTGGCGTTTACTGGATCTATTTTCTTTTGATTAAGATCATTTAATAATTTCGATACGGACTTATTCTTTATCTCCACATTAGCTAACCTTTCGTCAGAGGCTAAACCAATAGCGTTTCCTTTTTCGGTTAGGCGAATGTCTGCATTGTCTTGGCGAAGTAAGATTCTGTACTCTGCTCTAGAGGTGAACATTCTGTAAGGTTCATCCGTCCCTTTGTTAATCAGATCATCTATGAGTACGCCAATGTATGCTTCCGATCTTTTTAAAAGAAATGCCTCCTGCTCATGCACTTTACGGTGGGCGTTTATACCAGCAATTAAACCTTGGCAGGCGGCCTCTTCATAGCCTGTGGTTCCATTGATTTGCCCAGCAAAGTAGAGATTGTTAATGCGGTTGGTTTCTAAACTCAGTTTCAACTGTGTTGGTGGAAAGTAGTCGTATTCGATGGCATAACCAGGCCTGAACATTTTGGCGTTTTCAAAACCAGCTATTTTACGTATCGCTTTGAATTGAACATCTTCTGGTAGCGAAGTTGAAAAACCGTTCACATAGATTTCTACTGTATTCCACCCTTCAGGTTCAACAAATATTTGATGTCTATTTCGTTCCGAGAAGCGATTGATTTTATCCTCTATTGAGGGACAATATCGTGGTCCAAGGCCTTGAATTCTACCATTGAACATTGGTGATCTATCAAATCCCGTTTCTAGAATTTCGTGAACTTCTGGATTCGTATAAGTGATATAGCAGCTTTTTTGTCTGGTTAATGGCCGGGTAGTGTGAGAGTATGAAAATTTTCCTGGTTGTTCATCGCCTTTCTGCTCTTCCATTTTTGAATAGTCAAGAGAGCGGCCATCAACTCTTGGAGGTGTTCCGGTTTTCATTCTACCTGCTTCAAATCCAAGTTGAATCAATTGTTCGGTTATTCCTGTTGCTGCTTTTTCAGCTGTTCTTCCTCCACCAAACTGCTTTTCCCCTATGTGTATAATGCCATTAAGGAACGTGCCATTTGTTAGCACAACAGACTTGGCTCGAATTTCAATGCCCATGGAGGTTTTAATCCCTACAACGGTATTGTTTTCAACGAGTATTCCACTGGCCATTTCTTGCCAAAAGTCTATATTCTTGTTGGCCTCTAGTGCTAATCGCCATTCTTCTGCAAAGCGCATTCGGTCGCTTTGTGCTCGAGGGCTCCACATTGCAGGCCCTTTGGACTTGTTGAGCATCCTAAACTGAACCATGGATTTGTCTGTGATAATTCCAGACATTCCTCCTAACGCGTCAATTTCTCTTACAATCTGTCCTTTAGCAACACCGCCCATAGCTGGGTTGCATGACATTTGAGCAATTGTGTTCATGTTCATGGTTACAAGAAGGACTTTTGAACCCATAGTTGCTGCTGCGTGGGCGGCTTCGCAACCTGCGTGCCCGGCTCCTACTACTATCACATCATACTGATCGAACATGTTTTGATATTGTTAGTGTTTCACGTGAAACGTTTTTGAATAAATTGTGAAGTGTTCCACGTGGAACTGTTGAACTTAAAATTTTTGCAAAGATAGATAAGCTTCTTCTTTTTCTCTCATCTCTGAGGTTTCTTGTTCTGACTTATCGTGGTAGCCGAGTAGGTGAAGTAATCCGTGAACCATTACTCTTCTAAGCTCGAGCTCAAAAGGAATGTTTAAGGTAGAAGCGTTGTCTTTGACGCGTTCAATTGAAACGAAGATGTCGGCTTCGATATCTTCGTTCTTGTCATCTCGACTATCGAATGTGATTATGTCCGTGTAATAGTCGTGATCTAGATATTCTTTGTTGATAGAGAGAAGATATTCATCATTGCAAAATATATAATTAATTTCTTCTATGGTTTGACCTTCTGTGTTAGCGACAGATTCAAGCCAATTGGTGATGTTGGTTGCTTCATTTAGCTCAAAGTCAGTTTGCTCTTGGAAGTAGTTTATATGACCCACTAGCCTAAATAGAAAGTAAGGTCCACTTGTTGTCCTTCGTTTTTGAATGACACTTCATCTGCAAGGTGCTTCATTAAGAAGATACCACGACCGCCAGTTTTAGTAAGGTTCTCAGGGGATGTAGGGTCAGGTAACTTGTTGAAATTGAAGCCTTTACCTTGGTCTTTAATGGTAAATACTACAGATGTATCGGCTAAAGTCATGCTCAGCTGAACCGATTTCTCTTTAGCTAAACCGTTGCCATGTATGATGGCGTTATTAACCGATTCTACAACGGCTATCATTATGTTACCATACAGATCATCTTCTAGCTGGTATTTGTCTTTAGCGTTGTCGATAAAGCTTTCTACGATTCTAATGTTCTCTATAAGAGAAGGAATTTCAATGCTTATTGTATTCATTGATCTTGCTTAATTCTGCTTAATTTTTTTGAAATACTTGGATGTTTCCCCTTTGTAATAAGGATTGAGTTTAGCCGGTATAGTTCTAAGTAATTCTATTTCTTTTTCTTTGGCTTTTAGATAATCATTTAATGATTTTGGAATAGAAATGTCATAATCATAGGCAGTTTCGCCTTTGCGTTCATCATCTTGACCTCTCTCGTTAATGGCTGTTTCTGCTTCTAATAATCTCGTAAGTATTTCTTGTTGTCTTTCAACAGTTTCGTTAGTGACATTTTTATTGATCAAATCCTCTTCGTTTTTTTCCATTTGCTCAATGAGTTTATCGATTTTTTCTCCTAGTCCATCACCATTGTCTAGTCCTGGTTCGAAGTTTTCTAGAGCGTTTCTTAGCCTTTCTTGTTCGCCAGCCAATTTAGCCAGTTGTTCAGAAAGTTCTCGTCCTGATTTACCACTTTTCTTTAATTCTTTGATCTGTTCGCTGAGCTGTTTTTGTAGCTCACCTAAGCCACCGGGTTGTGGTTTGTTCTTTGAGCCTTTCCCTTTCCCTGATCCACTAGCCATTTGATTCTGCATTTGTTGCACGATATCATCGAGAAGTAAAGCAAGATTATTGATGGCTGTCATCGTAAACTGTTGTTTACCAGTGGCTTGTTGAACCTTTCTTTCCTTTAATGCATCTAAGGAGCCATCCATTTGTCTATTCATCTCGCTAAGTTCTCTCATAACGAAGGATGAGATTTGAAAAACCCTTTGTGATAATGCCACGAGACTATCCTGAATAATCTTGGAGTCATCTTTCAGCTTTAGCTGTGCTTGTGATAGTTCTACGTAACGTGGATCGCTTTCGCGCACCTCTCTGAAGTCGTTCATTAAATCTTCTTGATTAAAAGACAATGTGACTAGATTATCAACGAGATCTTTCAAGAATTCAAGGTCTTCTTCCATCTGCTCCATTTCCATGCTCTCTTGCGAAGATTGAAGGCTTTCCTTCATTTCCTTCATTTTTTGAGCAGCCTTTTTTTGTGACTTTGATGCTTTCTGTCGTTGGTCATATATTTTATCCTCTTTCTTTTCCTCGTCAGATTTATCATCCTCAGAGGGATCGTTTTCTTCCTTTTCTAGTTCTTCTTGGGCGGCTTCTTGTTCTTCCTTTATCTCTTCAAATTGTTCTTCAAGGTCTGAAGGGAGTTCGTCTGGTGTTTTTCTGTCTTCATTCAGCTCATCGAGTTCTTTCATCTTCTCTTGTAGCTTTTCAAGATCTTTTTTCTCTTGCTCTTGTCTGTTACTGAGAGAGTCGGCACTGGTTTTATTGTTTTCAGTATCTTCAATTAGCTTCTCTTGATCCTCAATGGCTTTTTCTAATTCTTTGATGTTTTGTTCGAGTTTCATATCGAACTGAAGCTTTTTAAATAGCTCTAGGGTTCTTTCAAGTTCCTTTTCTAGGTCTCCCCCTTTGTTTTTCATTTCTTCAATTTTCTCGCGAAATTCACTGATCTCAGATTTTTCCTCCAGCATTTCTCTGAGCTCATCGTAAAGCTTTTTTGTTTCGTCATCTAGAATATCATCCATTAACTCCTGAAGTTGCTTCATTTTCTCCTGGATTTTGTCTGATTGTGGCGAGAACTGTTCTTTTTTGAGGTTATTAAGCTGGTTTTCTTTTTTTAGTTCGTTCAACTGGTCAGCTAGCTTTTCTTTTTGATCAAGGATGTCCTGCATCATTTTTTCATCCTGCCAATCGAGTTCTTTCTTGGATTTAAGTCGTTCATCAACTTCTTCTATCTTTTCATTCAGTTCTTTGGCATCCTTTAATGTTTTATCAATCTCGTTCTGAACTTTCTGACTTGATTTTTCGATTTCGTCTTCAATCTCTTCTTTGGAAGGAATTTTAAACGTATAAGTGCCAGTTTTTACCGATTTGGCTCCATTAATACCGTCATTATCAGATACTTGAATATAATAGTTGATTTCTGCACCTGCTTTGATTTTAGCAGAATCTAAAGGAAATACCTTATAATAGCTTTGATTATTTTGGTCTTTTTCTACCTCTAATGGTAGCTCAGCAAAATTTTGGTCATTCTGATATTTGTAGTAGAGTGAAAGTCTAGAAAAGCCATAATCATCATTGATGTTACCTCCTAATACAATGCTCTTGAACAATACCGTATCCTGATATTGGTCTAAAGTTATTTCAGGAAAACGATCCTTGATTGCTTCTATTCCAAAAATCAGAGAGTCTCTGTTAGAACTGTACTCGTTAAGCAATTGAATTGAATACTTCGTTGATTTTTTAAAGACTTGATTGTGAGAATAAATCCCCGTGCTTTTTCTGGTTGCTTTTACTTTCTCTCCTAAATCTGTAAAATTTAGCGCTACGTCATTTGTATTAGAAGTATTGAATTTCCATGTCACATTTGTGCCTTCTGGAATGGAAATGTTGCCTGAGTTTTCTATCAGTTCTGGTTCTCTTTTAAGGTATTTTGGAAAACTGAGTTCTAAATGAAAAAGATCCAGGGTTGGTCTTGAAACTACTTCGATATTATAACTAGGCGAAGCCACGCTTTCTGCTTCTACCGAAAAATCTGTGGAGGTTTGAATCCTATTGAATACATACTCAAAAGTGGTCGGACTGTTTTTATTTGTCTTTACTTTTCGGCCATTCGTCCAGATATAAAGGTTTTCAGGAGTTGAATTCCCATTAATTGAAAAAGACACCGTGAAGTTTTCACCTTTAAAAGCAATAAGTTGATCATTCTCAATTTGAATGGAGAAAGGAGCTTCAGGTAAATACTCAGTGTTATAATTAAGAATCTTTGTTGAGCTTTCAGTAATGACTTTAGGTATGAAAATCAGTAATACCAAGATTACCAATAAAGGGCCTAAAGCGTATTTGAGGTATTGTTTGTTTTGTTTAAGGTCAATGGCTTCAACAAAGGATACCTTCTTGACTTCTAAGCTTTTTTGTTGAATACTGGCGATTAGCAATTCATTTTGCTGATCACTTAGCTTTTCTAGCTGAATGATGTTGAGCAGTTTGTCGGAAATTTCAGGAAAGTAATTACCTATTTGAATTGCGGCTTCTTCATTGGAGATATTCTTGCCAGCATTTTTGAGTAACAGGATGTTTTTACCAATGAAAAATATAAAAGCGATTATTATGGCAGAGATAAAAGAATAAAAGACAACGGCTCTAGCTCCACCGTTTAATCCAATTGAAAATTCAAATGCGTTGACAACCAAAAAGAGGCTAAAAAGAAAAGCCACAAATAAGATCGCTCCTTTCAGCAATCTGCTTGTGTAAAATTTTCTTTTGTACGCTTGAAGTTGCTCTTTTATTGCCTGATTTGAACCCATGCTCTCTTTTTCATTCGTTAAACCTTAATACGTGTAAAAGGCTTTTTTGATTGCTTAAGAATTGACTATTGGAGAAATATACAATTTAAATTATCGAATCTCTACTAGAATCGGGCAATGATCGGAATGAATGGCTTGATTAAATATGGATGCTCCTGTTAATCGTGCTTTCATTTCCTCGGTCACCATGTGATAATCGATTCTCCAACCTTTGTTATTTGCCCTTGAGTTTGCTCTATAACTCCACCAAGAATATTCATGAGGTAGAGGGTTGAATTCTCGGAAAGAATCTACAAAGCCTGATTCTATGTATTTGGTTAACCATTCTCTTTCTTCGGGTAAGAAACCGGAGGAGTTTTTATTAGCAACTGGATTATGAATATCAATGGGTTTGTGTGCTATGTTGTAATCGCCTGAGATGATAAGATGAGGGTGGCTTTTCTTAATTTCCCTAACATATTCAAAAAAGAAATCAAGCCATTGGTATTTGAAATCCTGACGAATATCACCACTAGTTCCACTAGGCATATATACGCTCATCACAGAAAAATTCTCGTAATCCGCTCTAATCACCCTTCCTTCCGAATCGTAAAGCGGATTTCCACAGCCGTATTCCACGTGGAGTGGTTTGACTTTAGTAAAAATAGCGACACCGCTGTATCCTTTTTTTTCTGCGGGCTCCCAATATAGGTGATATCCCAAATCTTCGAAAAAGGAAGTTTCTACTTGTTCTGGAAGTGCTTTTAATTCTTGTAAACAAAGAATATCAGGGTTTTCTGACTTTAGCCAGCCAACAAAGTCTTTGTTCATAGCAGCCCTAATTCCATTTACGTTGTAGCTAATTATTTTCATCCGTTGAGATTGTTTGTTTTGTAGTGGTCAAATGGAGTTCGCTAACTACATCTCGGTTAGTATTTACAATTGTTATAGCTCTAATTCTAACTCCTTTTCAAAGTATTCAATGACATGCATTTTAAGCAATTTTTCTTGGTCAAGTAAATCGAAATGAGGTAAAGGCTTAATACTTTTCCAATGAGGCCAGCCTTGTTCGTCAACCCCCTCCAACTCATAAAAGCCAGAAAGGCTAAGTACTTTACAAATAGCAATGTGCATAAGGTCTTGCTTTTCCTCTTTGCTAAAGTTCTTTTTACCACTACCCAACTCTTGTACACCAATTAAAAAGAGCACACCATTCAAGTCTTTGGGTCTTGTTCCAATGAGCTTATCTATATGAGTAATTACTTTAACCCAGTTAATTTGAAGGTCGAGGTCTTTTTTATACATTATTTAGTGTTTCCCAATATTCAACGGCTCGTCTTAAGTGAGGTATTACGATAGTTCCTCCAATGATTGTAGCTATTGAAAACACTTCGAATATCTCTTTTGTGGTCACACCCTCGTCATAACACTTACCAAGATGATATTTGATACAATCATCGCAGCGCAATACCATTGAACTTGAGAGGCCAATGAGTTCTTTCACTTTTGTATTCAGCGCACCCTCTGCATAAGTATTGGTATCTAGGTTAAATAATCTTTTTAAGACTATATTGTTCTCATCCAGAATTTTTTCATTCATTCTGGCGCGATAGTCATTGAATTCTTCTACGATAGTCATTACCTTATATTTTAATCAAATATACCTTCGATTTGCTTATGCAAAACCAATTGGGCACATACTTGAATGATTTTATTGCGCTTTTTTTCCCGAACATTTGTTTGTGTTGTGAAAACGCACTACCAAGCGGTGTCCCATATATTTGTCCGACTTGCCAATACAACTTACCCAAAACCCATAATTACAAGACTGAAGTACCACATATTGAACAGAAATTAGCAGGTTCTGTTCAGTTTAAGTATCTGCTCGCATATATGCACTTTCATAAAAAGGGAATTGTTCAGAAGCTCCTTCATGAACTCAAATACAATCATAAAGATGAGATTGGAGTTATGCTAGGGCGCTGGTTTGGGCATGATTTACTTTTAGCCGGTTTTCAAGATGAATTTGATATAATTGTGCCCGTTCCATTACACCCTTCAAAACTTAAGAAGAGAGGCTATAATCAAAGTGAAGCCTTTGCAATTGGGCTATCTGAGGTATTGAAAGCAGAGGTGGTTAACGCCTTGATTAGAAATGTGGCTAGCGAAACGCAGACCAGGAAGAGCAGGGTTGAACGACAAGAAAATGTAGCGTCAATTTTTGAAATAAGTGACGTAGATCTGATTCTCAATAAGCGAGTTCTCTTAGTTGATGATGTTCTAACTACGGGTGCCACAATTATTTCATGTGGCAATAAATTGATTGGTGCAGGTGTGTCAGCGTTTAGTGTGGCTGTTATAGCTGCTACCCAATAAAAAAGGCTCAACCTAAGCTGAGCCTTCATTG
>JBLIKG010000005.1:0-27232 GCA_047636255.1 Roseivirga sp.
CTGCAATGATTTTCGGGATAAAGAAAGGAGAGAAGCGAGGCGTCTCGTCATTTTTGGTGTACTCAATCATCTCTTCAGTAAAGGTTTGAATACCACCGTTTCCTGAACCCCAGATTACCCCAATTCTGTTTTTGTTGAGTTTGTCGAAATCGATATTGGCGTGTTTGATGGCCTCTGCGGTAGAGATCAAAGCATATTGAGTAAAAGGATCATAGCGTCTGGCTTCGTTTCTTGGAATATAATCTTCCACATTGAAGTCCTTCAACTCACAAGCAAAATGAGATTTGAATTTTGTGGTGTCGAATCGGGTAATGGGGCCACCACCGCTTTTGCCAGCTTTTAAATTAGCCCAAAAGCTTTCCAAATTGTTTCCAATTGGCGTCAATGCGCCCATTCCTGTAACTACAACTCTTTTCATGTTTTTATCTTTAACTGGCTGTCAACGAGCCTTTTTAAGTTTTCAATAATGATGTAAAATTGATTTGCGTCTTGAGTGGTTTTGGCGATTAAAATCCCACCTTCAATCAAAGCGATAAAAGTGTTCGCAAATCCTTTTGGTTCAATTAGTGCATTTATTTCTCCATTATCTTGGCCTTCTCGAATTACAGCAGCAATTTCTTTTTGCCAATTGAGAATAATGCTTTCGGCCTTCTGCCGGAATTTCGGAAATTGATCATCTGCCTCAGTGGCAGCATTCATCAATGGGCAACCACCATTTTGTGCAACTGCCTCGTAATTGTTTCTGTAGAAATTAATTAGGTTTTCAAGCTTTCCCAAACTATTGGCAGAAGTAATCCAAGCCGTGTATAAACCCTTTTGCAGAAACTTTACATTATGGTCGAAGCAGGCTTCGGCTAAAGCTTCCTTACTTCCAAAGTTACCATAAATTGCGCCCTTGGTAAGTCCCACAGCTGATGTTATATCAGAAAGTGCAGTGCCTTGATAGCCCTTTTTGTTAAAAATAGGGGCTACTGTTTCAATGATTTTCCGCTTGGTCCGCTCTGATTTTTCAAAACTCACATACAAAAATATACCAATTGGTATATTTTACCAAATCAATTTCTAAATGTATCTTGAAGCTCTATTTAAAAACTACCTATGAAAAGATTAACGACTATCCTCTTAACTACCTTTTTACTTGTGACTTGCCTAGCAGTGTCGGCTCAAGTATTTAAAACCGATGCTCCATTGGCGCATACTTATTCTATTGTGGCCCGTGATGCTAAAACTGGAGAAATGGCAGTTGGGGTACAGTCGCACTGGTTTTCGGTGGGTACTTCGGTTTCTTGGGGTGAAGCGGGTGTTGGGGTAGTAGCCACTCAATCTTTCACAAACAAGTCCTTTGGCTTACGAGGTTTGGCTTTGTTGAAAGAAGGTAAAACAGCCGAAGAGGCATTGAAAATACTTTTAAGTGATGACGAAGGTGAAGCGGTTCGTCAGGTAGCAATATTGGATGTGAATGGAAATGTGGCAGCACATACAGGATCTTCTTGTATTGAGTTTGCAGGGGATATTCAAGGCGTGAATTATTCGGTTCAAGCCAATATGATGTTGAAAGACACTGTATGGCCTGCGATGGCCAAGGCATTTGAAAATTCTGAAGGCAAACCCTTGGCGGAAAGAGTGCTTTTGGCGCTAGAAGCGGCAGAGAATGAAGGTGGTGATATTCGAGGAAAACAATCGGCTGCTTTGATGGTGGTGAATGGCGAACAAAGCAATGAGCCATGGAACAATTATAAAATCAATTTACGTGTAGATGATAGCAGTGCTCCCTTGCCTGAATTAAGAAGATTGTATAATGTACATGTGGCGTATGAGCACATGAATGCTGGGGATTTAGCGGTTGAAAAAGGAGACATGGCTGGCGCATTAAAGGAGTATGGTGCAGCTGAACAAATGTTCCCTAAAAACATAGAAATGAAATATTGGAAAGCCATTGCATTGGCCAATAATGGCAGGGTAGAAGAGGCAATGCCCATCTTTAAACAAGTCTTCAAAGCGGATAAAAACTGGAAAACGCTATCGGAAAGATTGGTGCCTATTGGATTTTTGACCGTAACAGAAGAGCAACTTGAGGCGATCTTGAAGCTTTGATGCCAAGGGTAGATTTTACCAACTTCTTTCAAAACTGAAAAAGATTCCTTCGGAATGACTTCGGCCTATTATTGCTAAGACTATTCATTTCGTAGACTTTGTGTGCTTTTCGCTAGAGTTCTGCACCTGCTTCACTTAAGTCACCTCGAAGAGGTCTTTTTCAGCAACACAGGTCGTTTTCCTTAGAGGACGTGAAAAGATTCCCTGCCTGAAGCAGGCAGGCTTCGGAATGACTTCGGCCTATTATTGCTAAGACTATTCATTTCCTGGACTTTGTGTTCTTTTTGCTAGAGTTCTGCACCTGCTTCACTTAAGTCACCTCGAAGAGGTCTTTTTCGGCAACACAGGTCGTTTTCCTTAGAGGACGTGAAAAGATTCCTACGGAATGACTTACCATTTAAGGATTAGCCCTGAAAGGGTGCCATATCTAAAGATTGGCCAAAGGCCATTCTTATCAATGTAAAAGGTGTCTGAGCCCTGAAAGGGCGCAATACCCAGTCTTGTGTGTTCTAGAGTTTATGAAATCGCCATTTTATACGTCTCATCATACTCCTCAGTAAGGTGATGCCAGTCAAAGGCCTGCGAGAAGCCCTCTAATTTATTCCGCTGAATAGATCGATAGCCCTGCGTTGATTTAGAGAATTGAAACATAAGTTTGGCGAGGTCTTCAATGACTAAATCTCGTTTCTTTCCTTTTCTTTTCAGTACAAATACCCCCGTGTCGTCTGGGTTGTCATTGAGGTCTTCGATGTAAGAACCAAACCCAGAAAGATCTGAAGTAATGGTTGGCACTCCTCTGGCGATGCATTCCAATGGCGTATATCCCCAAGGCTCATAGTAGCTTGGGAAAATACCTAGATGACAGCCTCTTACAAATTGCGAGTACTCTAAAGCAAAAAGCGGATTGGTTGGTGAGATAAATTCTGGATGATAAACAATCTTCACCTTATCTAAAGGACTGTTAAAAAGCTTTGAAGCTCGCAAGTCTTTTAAGATTGAGTCATCAATATCATTCACCAAATTATGGGTAACGATATAAGGCCAACGATCCGTTTTCCAAGATTGTACCGCCCTTCGATAACGTAAACGCCAATAATCATCGACAAAATCATTGAGTGGCGGCAGTCGATGGTCTCCAATTGAACTGGCTGCATTGATGAATAGCTTTTCAGAAATCTCCTTTTCGATCTCCCCACAATTCTTTCTAATCTCCTCGAGTAAAGCCCTAGAATGTAGCACATCGGGATTGATAGAATAGACCTCGGCTTTAGTGATAAAGAACATCACAATGGTGACGTCTATTTTTTCTTTCTTAAGCCATTCGTTTAAAACGGCTAAAGCTTTTATCGTAATGTCGAAGCCTTTGTTTTCGTGCTCATAACGACCACTCGTAAAGAAATAGAGCGTTTTACTAAGGTTGAAAGGCTGTGAATGGAAGAAATGGCCCATGATAAAATCATTGATTACCTCTCGGTATTTATCGTGGCGAATATGAACTTTATGCTGCGCAGAGTAACGGTCTAAATTAAGCCCATTGGGGGTAACATGATGTGGCTTGGTACCTAGCAAATGTTCACATTCTTCAGCAGTAATCTGACTTACAGTAGTAAAGATATCGGCTGCTTTGGCCCCTTCTTTTTCCAGTTTATGAATGCCAGGGATTCCAAATCGCCTTGCCATGGCTTCATTATCAATAGAAGGCATTTGGTTATAGAAATCTTTGATATTGGTGGCCAAAACCCGACCTAAGCGTGTGGCGTGTGTGGTGAAAACCGTTTTGACATTGATCTGATTTTTCTTGATATCCAAGATGGTTCCGCAAGTCATCCATTCATGGCCGTGAAAGATAATGCCCTTCTTTTTTTCCTTCTCACTAAGGATTTTCATGAACGAATAAACGGTATCGCACCATTGCAAAGAGACGTCATAAAGTGAATCGTCTTTGCCAGCAGGTACTCCGAAATTTTTAAAATAGCGCAGCTTTATGCTGTCGAGTTTGTTGAATACATTATCAGGGTTCAGTAAAACTACTTTTGGTCGGCCAGAGACCAACCAAGTGCCATATCGGATTTCGTAACCCATGTCACGCATATGGCTGACTGCTTTGCCAATAGGTGAATCTGTCTCAGAAATATCTTCGAACTCTACATTGATGGCATCATTGACCAATGGCCCAATAAGACAGTAATTCCCTCCCCATTTCTCTAAGGTGGCAGGGAGTTTAGAACGAATTACGGTGTAAATCCCACCTAATTGATTACATACTTCCCAAGAACATTCTAAAAGTAGGTTGTCTTTATAGAGGTTTTTCGTTGTTGCCATATGGATTGGTTTAGGCTAGCTAATATAAAGTTGTCAATCTTTGTTTAAGAAAAAGAGGCCTTATTTCTTCGGCTTTAAAACCGTTTTTTCCACACTTACTTCGTTTATCTTTTCCTTCGAGTAATAAACAGGAAAGTACTGATCCTTCGCCCAAGGTTCGAAGAGATTGCTATAAAAAGGACTTTCAGGATTGCCTGATTGGCCTGGCCCATTGGTGGCTACGGCAGCGTCCCAATCTCCAGTATTCACAATCATTCTAAAAGATGCACCACTACTTTGGCGATTGTTTCCGCCTGTAGAGCCAGGTGTATAAGAATTACCACCTCTTGGCAATGGCCCTAAATTCATTTTTGCTTTAAGGTCAGCAGTGACTAAATCGCCAAGGGCATGAGGCATGGCGGTGTGCTTGTACTTTTCTTGTCCGTATTGCCAATTGTTCATGTCTTCACCAAGTGATTCATTCAAATACTCTATGCCCTTATAAAAGGCTTCAGCTAAAAGTTCATCTCTCTTTTGACTCGCGTTTGCACCAAAATGCTCTTCAGGATTGTTCAGCCATTCAATAATCTTTGTCAACTGAACGCGGTTGACAATGCCTTTTAATTCCTTCGGAATAAATTTTTGGCTTGCCAAAACAGAAAGCTGATTTTCGAAGGCTACATAAACGGCAGCTTCGACAGAAGTGGCTTCTAATATAAAACTCCAATCCTCTAGTTTATTTCTGGCCTCTTCTGCTTGGCCCGATAAGCTCAGGTTCATCAACATTGGCGTAAGCGTTCTGGCGGGAAGCGACAAATAATCAACTTGCAAGGCTTGCATATCTTCCATGGTGAAAGCATTTCCATCAGCCAATACTTCACTCACACGATCGCCACGAAAAGGATCGGCCCAAGTGTAACCAACTGCATTCCATTTGTCATAATCCTCAGGAATCACATTTTGATTGGCAGTTGCGATAAAGCCTTTTTCTGGATTGAGGTCGTTTGGTTTTTGAATGATTGGCAAATAACCATCCCACTCATATCGGCCATCACCAGGCACTGGCACTAATCCACTAAAATTATTTCTAACAGGGGCAATGCCCACGGCCTGCCATCCAATATTTCCTTTTTTATCTGCCCAAATCATGTTCTCACCCGGGATATGACTGTAATTACAGGCCTCTCTAAATTCTTCCCAAGTTTGGGCTTGGTCCATTCTTAGCGAAGCTAAGTAAGGCGATCCTCCTGGCTCGAGCCAAGCGCAGCGCACAGCATAGGCTACGAGGTTTTTCTCGTCAACATATGTCACAGGGCCATGTTGAGTGTATTTTAAGTCTATGGTTTGAGCATCTTGGCCTTTGATTTTGATTGTTTCCGAAATGATCTCCATATCAACCCACTCGCCATTGTACTTGTATTGCTTGGTGTTTTCAGGATTGAGTTCGTAGACATAAAGGTCTTCTCCATCCGTTTCGAAGACCGTCAGCCCCCAAGATCCATATTCATTATGCCCGATGGAAATGCCCGGTATTTCTGGCTCACCACCTCCAATTACGTTCCAGCCTGGCGCCACCAAATGGGTCATGTATCGCAATGAGGGGACGGCAATAGTACGGTGCGGATCGTTGGCCATATAGGTGTTGCCATCAGCCATTTTGGCTCCGCTCACTACCCAGTTATTACTTCCAATGGAGAGCGAGTCATTTTTCCCATCGAACAGCGTGGTCAGTGCTTTTTCTTGCGCTGTATTGCGGTAAGCGGGTACAACATCTTCTTTAGTAAACTTTACCGTGGTGCGATAAGCGTTATAGAGTTCAAGAATATCATCAGAAAGCAGTTCCTTATTAATACTCGGGTCTAATTTTAGGTCAGGGTCTTGGGGGTGAAACCAAAAAAGCTCTTTGACTTTATCTTCCCCAACCTTCGCCACGGCTCTGCCAACTTGAAGTTCTTCACCAATATTCCCTAAAAGGCCTTGATGACGCGAAATCACAACCTCAGGGGTCCATTTTTGAGGTAGAATAGCTAAGATTTTGAATTCGATAGGCAGCTGATCTGGTTTTTGAAGCGCCTCTTCGATATAGGCATTCACACCATCAGTATAGGCAGTGATAATTTCTTCACCATCATCGTGATAGTGATTCATCTCTTGTTTCATATCGCCTCTGAATTTGAAAAGGCGAGTGCCGATGTCCCTTTTTAATTCTCTTTCGCCTAAAATTTCGGCCACAGTACCTGTTGATTGTCTTCTCCAGATTTCGAATTGGAAAAGGCGATCTTGTGCAGCAGCATAGCCCTGAGCAAAGAATAAGTCATGTTGATTTTTAGCATAGATATGGTTCAGTCCCCATTGATCACGGACAATTTCGACTGGTTCGTTTAAGCCATTGATCGAGATTTCATTGTTTGCTTCACTAGTGCAGGAGAAAAGAAAGAGCGTAAGAAGAAGTGATAAAAAGGTTTTCATAACGGTTTGGTTTAAGGAGATTCCCTTGAATGTACAAAAAATGAATCCAATAAATAGAAGCAATTATATCACCCGCAGAAAAAGGCGATCTATTAAATTACTGTTTAAGTGCTTTGGCAATTGCTTTTTCAACAAGTGGCTCCATGATTAAGTAACCAGCAACGTTTGGGTGAACGCCATCTGTTCCTAATTCATGCTTCAAGCCATTGGCGTTATCTACCATTGCAGAGAAATAATCTACATAGATTAAGTCATTCGCTTGGCTGTAACCTTCAAGATGGCTGTTGAGTTCTACCACCTTTGGCCCTGGTTTCATTCCCGGTCTCCAAGGAAAATCTGCCGCAGGCAATACGGAGCATAGAATTACTTTAATGCCATTTGCTTTGGCTAATTCGGCCATTGAGAAAATATTGTCTGTAATCATCTTGATTGAAGAGGGCCCCGTGTTTCCTGCAATGTCGTTGATGCCAGCAAGAATCACCACCACGGCAGGTCGAAGGTCAATAACATCTTGCTTGAAGCGGATTAACATTTGAGGTGTGGTTTGCCCTCCGATGCCTCGATTGACATAAGGCTTTCCTTTGAAAAAGGCGGGTTGAATATTAATCCAACCTTCAGTGATTGAATTACCCATGAAAACGATTCTGTTGTCATTGTTTTCCTGTAAACTCAGTTTACTATTGGCTTCTCTATATCGCTCGAGATTAGCCCAGTCTTGTGCCGAAGCTATATCCATAATGCTACAGGTAAAAATTAAGATTAAGGTAATGCGGAGTGCTTTCATTCGTTTAATTTCAAAAATATTATTGGTTAATAAGGCATCAAAAGTCTGAACTAAGTTAAACTCTTTTAAAAACGACTGTTGTTTTACTTCAACGGGTTGAATTAAGTCTCAATATTCACTTTCTTTCAATTAAAATCCACATCATGAAACGCCTTATACCTTGTCTTTTTTTACTTTTCTTAACCGCAATTGGCTTTGCGCAAGAAAAGAAATGGGTGAATCCTATCATTAAAAATTACGGCAGAATTCTGGAGTTAGATAGGGTAGATGTTGCTCCTGATCCTAACATGGAATACAAAATTTTGATCGAACTTATTCACGATATGGATGCGCCATCTGTTGCTAATTTTTCAGCTACCAATATTGCTCGGCTGATTAATTTACATGCGGTGGGAGGGGTGAAGCCTGAGAATTTACATGTGGCAGTAGTAATTCATGCCAAAGCGACTAACTCTGTGGTAAACAATTAGGCGTATAAAAAGAGATATGAGTTTGATAATCCTTACATCAAACTTTATGAAGAATTAGCTGAAGCTGGCGTGGAGTTGGTCGTTTGTGGGCAATCGCTGGCTATGTTTGGCAATAAGTCAGACGATGTGATTCCACAAGTTAAAATCGCTACTTCTGCGCTTACAGCCATCAGCACATATCAACTTAAAGGATATGCCTATTTCAAATGGGATTAAATCTTTGAAAAAAAGCATTGATTTATTGTGCGGAATTGCGTCACTTGTGATTCGAATTAATCACAAATTTTATGAGTTATTTCAATAAATTCAGCTTCGTTTTTGGTCTTCTTTTAGTCTGTAATTTGGCTTTTAGCCAAGAAACCATCAATCCAATTATTAAGGGTTACGGTGGAATATTAGATGCCCCCCATGCTGTGGAGCGCCCTGATCCTAACATGGAGTACAAAATAGTGATTGATGTTGCCACTGGAGACAGCGATCCAAAGGCTGTTATGTATTCTTTAGAAAATGTAGCCCGACTTTTGAATCTCCATGCCATGGGTGGAGTGCCTGCTGAAAATATGAAAGTAGTTTTGGCCATTCATGGTGGCGCAGTTTGGTCAACTTTAGATAACGAAACCTACAATGCTAAATATGGCGTTGACAATCCTCATTTGCCACTTTTTAAAGAGTTAGCCGCTGCTGGAGTTCAAATGTTTGCTTGCTCTCAGTCATTAATGGGAAGAGATATTGACCACACTAAACTGGCCAGTGAGGTAAAAGTAGCTACTTCCATGTTGTCTACTATGACGACTTATCAGTTGAAAGGCTATGCTGCGCTGAAGTTTTAGAATTTGTTAATCACCTTGACTCCAATCCCTTGAAATTCATTCATTTTGGGCAGTAGTTGAGCGACATCTTTCAAGCTAATTAATTCGCCAATCAATTTTTCGGGTTGAAGTTTTCCTGATTGAATCATTTCCATCATTTCAGGATAAGCATGGGCTTGCATGCCATGGCTGCCTAAAATTTCAAGTTCATGAGCAACCACCAAATGCATCGGGATTTCAGGTAAATAATCGTTGCCTGCCATCAAGCCCACTTGAATATGCTTGCCTCTTTTTCTAAGGTTAGCAATTGAATTGAAGCACGTAATCTTACTCCCCAGTGCATCAACTGAAACATGAACTCCTCCTTCACTAATTTCTTTAACTGCTTCGACTACATTCTCTTTGCTTCCATTCACTGTAAAATGGGCGCCTACACTTTTCGCGAAGCTTAATTTTTCATCATCTATATCAACAGCAATTACCTGTGCACCTAGCGCTTCTGCAATCATAATAGCAGAAAGCCCAACGCCACCGCAACCATGTACTGCTACCCATTGACCTCCCGAAACAGCACCTTGATGGACCACGGCTCTAAAAGAGGTGATGAATCTACAACCCAAGCTAGCGGCAGTTTCAAAACTGATTTCGGTTGGTAAATGAACCAAATTAGTGTCTGCATAATGAATACTCACATATTCCGCAAAACTTCCCCAATGCGTAAAGCCGGGTTGAAATTGCGTATCACAGACTTGATGATTTCCAGAATTGCATTGAGCACATTTCCCACAGCCACTTACAAAGGGCACGGTCACTCGGTCACCAATTTTGAATTTAGAAATGCCTTTACCCAATTCAACAACGGTTCCAGCGAGCTCATGCCCGGGTACATGAGGGAGTAGAATATCCGAATCATGTCCCATCCAACCATGCCAATCTGAACGACAAAGACCAGTGGCTTCCACCTTGATTACTACGGCACCTTCAATGGGCTTGGGATCAGGGAGGTTTTTAACTGTAATGTCTCCTTGGAATTGACTGTAATATGCTGCTTTCATGTCGTCTGTATCGCGGATTATAAGGATTGGTTTGATTATGGGATTTTAATGGTCGAGACAAGACTATTTAGGGTTCAATACCAGTCGTTTGAAGACCATACTTTTAGACCCGAAATTGATGAGAAGGCCAACTTCAAGCCTATACGCTCTAAGGTAATTTAGTACTTGAACCATATGTGTGTCTTCAAGTTCTTTCACTGCTTTTAATTCTACTAATACTTTGTCTTCCACCTCAAAATCTGCTCTTCTCCTGCCAATAGGCTCAGTTAGTGTTTTGTAGTAAATGTCCTGTTCTATTTCGCGGGCAAAAGTCAAATTGACTTGTGACATTTCATAAGCTAATGCCCTTTGGTAAATCACTTCCTGAAATCCATTTCCCAGAAATGTATGAACTTCAAAAGCAGCCCCAATAATTTTACTCTTAATTTCAGAATGTTTTAATTCACCTTGCATAATTCAAACTAATCAAATCAGTACAATCATAATAATCTTTCAAATCTGTGATCTAAATACCTGCAAAGAATCAGTCATTTCTATTTACTTTGCTAATGTAAACTAAATCAGCGCACTATGTATAACGGACTTTCACATGCACATTCTGGCCTTCGATGGGTCGTTTTAATATTATTGCTAGTAGCCATTTTTAATGCCTTCTCTAAAAAGAAAAGTGGAACGTGGACTGCTGGAGATAAGAAACTGGCATTGTTCGCTTTGATTTTCACACATATTCAATTGCTGATTGGTTTCGTCCTTTACTTCATTAGTCCTAAAGTGAGTTTTACGGAAGGTTTTATGAAAGATGATGTCTTGAGGTTCTATGCTGTTGAGCATGTCTCTTTAATGTTGGTGGCGATTGCCTTAATAACAGTAGGTTATAGCAAATCTAAAAAAGCAGCTACGGATGCAAAGAAATTTGGAGCAATCAGCACTTTCTATTTGATTGGATTGATTTTGATTCTGGCTTCTATTCCTTGGCCTTTCAGAAACTTGGGCGGTGCTTGGTTTTAAGTAGGAAAGGCCATTAGAACTTCAAAGTCCGTTGCATCAACGGACTTTTTTTGTTATGTTCATTTATGAATTTGTTGGTGTTAGTGTTGATTCCTATCATTATCGTCTCTTTGAGAAAGAGAGCTAGAGGATTCTACAAAGCCATTTTATCGAAAAATGGATTTAATGTTTTGGTTGAATCCATGTTGCTTTTAGTTGTCACAGGCTTGTCAATATTCTTAGTGACTTTCGCTTTGAAATAGAAGAAAAATCATTCGTTAAAAAGCTTTGCGATCTCCTCTTACTTTGCGGTGAGCAAAAGGAATTAGTGAGCTCGGAACCGAGCTATTGTTCCGGCTCATTCTAAAAAGCCCGTTCAAACGACCATTGTCCAGTACCGTCACTGCGAGGTACGAAGCAGTCTCAAAGATGGCGAATCATCAACTTGTTCAATTCCCGTTCAAAATCAGTTGCCTGTAAAACCTGATAGCATTCTTGTAATCTTCAACAGGAATGCGCTCGTCAATACCATGGAAGGTTTTGATGTTAGATTGATTGATGTGATAAGGCACAAAGCGATAAATGTTAGGGCTTATCTCTGTGAAATGTCTTGAATCAGTGGCTGCAATTACTAAGTTGGGTGCTGTCAATAGTCCATCAAACACCTGCTTCATACTTTTATTGATTAAATCATAGCCTTCCGAATCTGTTGGAGAAACAGGAGATGGATTTGAGTTGAAACCAAAAAAATTAGTCTTTACACGCTCATCATTGACAACAGAATTCACATGACTCAAAACATCATCCGCATTTTGACCGGGGATTATCCTGAAATTGATCAAAGCCCTTGCGGAGGTTGGAATGATGTTTTCTTTAATCCCCGCCTGAAAAATAGTGGGTGAAGTGGTCGTTCTTATCAGGGCATTTCCTGTGCCGCCTGAGCTTTCATAAGTACTCACAATCAATGGTTTGAAAATACCAGTATTGGCAAAAGCCATTTTATTGACAAAACCCATTTCTGGGCCAATTTGGTTAATGAATTCCATCATCGGTGCAGAAAGCGTGGCTTCAAGTGGATTACCTTTTACTTTGACCACGGCATTGGCCAATACATCAATAGCGGTTTCACTTGCAGGTTGCGAAGAATGGCCGCCATCCATATCAACAGTAAGTTCAATGGTAGTAGATCCTTTCTCGGCAATGCCTATAAAGGCGACATCATCTTCAACCCCGGGGATTAATTGCTGAGTGATGGCATATCCTTCATCTAAGACGTATTCAGCTGAAACGCCCTGTGATTTCAAATAGGCTACTATTGCCACAGCCCCCAGGTCACCTCCAACTTCTTCGTCATGCCCAAAGGCCAAGTATGTGGTTCTTTTAGGTTGAAAATCTTCAGATAGAAGGAGTTCTACTGCTTCCAGAATACTAATCACCGAGAATTTGTCATCAATTGTACCTCGTCCCCAAATCACATCGTCTTTAATGATCCCCCCAAAAGGATCAACCGACCATTTACCGGGCGAGGCAATTGGCACTACATCGATATGCCCCATTAGAATTACAGGCTTCAATGAATTATCCGATCCTGTCCATTTAAAGAGATGACTGTATTGATTGAATACCTGATGTTCGAGTAAGCTATCAACGAGTGGAAAGCTTTCCTTTAAGAATACATTAAAGGCTTCGAATTGAGTAGAATCAAAATCAGCTTTGTTTTCGAAAGAAATCGTCTTGATCCTCAAAGCAGTTTGAAACCTGTCAAGAACAGCGTCATTTATAACAATAGGTTCCACAGCTTGAACTTCCATTTGATTAGAAGTAAAAGTGAAGGTTTTGAATAGAATATAGCTGATGAACACAACGATTATGATCAGGAGCCCGACAAGGAATTTTTTCATTTCTTATAAGAATAGATTGAAATATGGCTAAAATAATTGGCTTCTGCTTTGTTTATCGCAGCACAGTTTTTTTAGAATAATGGAGGTTTTACCTTCGGGTAAGATTGTAATGCTATTATATTTGTAATCAAACTCTTAGAATGAACCTACAATTACTGATCGATAATCTAACAAATCCAGCCTTACTCTTCTTTGCACTTGGGATTTTCGCGGTTCAAATAAAAAGTGATTTAGAAATACCTCCCACTTCTTCGAAATTCATTTCCCTTTACCTTTTGCTTTCCATAGGTTTCAAAGGAGGACAAGAATTGGCGCATAGCGTTTTCGATATGGAGATTTTCTGGTCTTTGTTGGCAGGTATTCTGTTGGCATTGATCATTCCATGTTACGTTTTCTTTCTGCTTAAAAAGAAATTAGGGGTAATGAACGCTGGTGCCATTGCCGCAGCTTATGGCTCTGTAAGTGCGGTTACATTTGTGACAGCCGTGTCTTATTTAGATATTCAGAAAATTGAATTTGGGGGTCATATGGTAGCGGTGATGGCCTTAATGGAAGCACCTTCAATCATCATTGGTGTACTTTTAATCTCACTGTTTACTAAAAATTCAAGTGGCCCTCAAATAGGGTTTTCTAAAATCCTTCATCATTCGGTTACCAATGGAAGTGTGATGCTCATTATGGGTAGTTTATTTATAGGGTATTTGGCCAGCGATGCACAGGCAGAAGGAATTAGACCTTTTACTACTGATATTTTCAAAGGCTTTTTGGCGGTGTTTCTGTTAGACATGGGGATTACTAGTGGCAAGAAGCTTTCTTCATTCTTAAAAAATGGTTGGTTACCATTTATTTTTGCGATTGTAATGCCATTAGTGAACGGAACTATTGTGGCTTTCGGTAGTAGTTTAATTACAGAAAGTATCGGTAATAGATTTCTATTTGCGATTTTGGCAGCAAGTGCTTCGTATATCGCAGTGCCTGCAGCAATGAAACTTGCTGCGCCAAAGGCAAATCCGGGGCTTTATATACCAATGGCATTGGCTATCACATTCCCAATAAATATAACGATTGGAATGCCCTTGTACCTCTATATTATTGAGTACTTATAATCAGCCATTTACAGGTTCAACATGGATTAATACATTAGCCACTTCAGGTAATTGGAGTTGTATCGCTTCTTTTACTAAATGCGCTATATCGTGGCCTTGAGTAACACTAATTTCACCATCCACCCAAATGTGTAAATCGATGTGAAATGACATTCCTGTTTTTCTCACGAAACATTTTTCAGTACCCTCGACACCATTCACCTGTTCTGCAATTTTTCGAATATCAGTGATTACATCGTCATAAAGGTGTTCATCCATAATTTCGCCTAGGGCTGGTCTGAAGATGAGAAAGGCATTGTAAATAATGAAGCCAGAAGCCAGCAATGCAGCCCAATCATCGGCAGTTTCATAGCCTTTGCCCATAAATACAGCGATTGAAATTCCGATGAATGCCAGTAGCGAAGTGATGGCATCACTGCGATGGTGCCAAGCATCTGCCTTTAATGAAGAGCTTTTTGTTTCGTCACTTTTTCTAGAGACAAATCGATAGAAAATCTCTTTAAAAATAACAATTGCGGCAAGTACTATTAGGGTGTAAGCCTTTGGTGTTTTCTGCGGAGTTTGAATGTTTTGAATACTCTCGTAAGCAATAACGGTCGCGGAAGTTACTAATAAGCCGACCACTATAAAGGTGATTAATGGCTCAGCTTTACCATGTCCATAAGGATGGTTTTCGTCCGCTGGTCTGGTTGAATACTTTAAACCGAATAAGACCAAAAGCGATGAAAACACATCAGTTGTAGACTCAATTGCATCAGCTATGAGCGCATAAGAATTTCCGAAAATTCCAGCTAAGCCTTTGACAATGGCCAGTATGGCATTTACGAACGCACTAAATATTGCAGTTCTTATGGCTTTCTGTCGATTCGAGATCACTATTTTAAAAACTGTTTAATGTAACTGGTTAGGTTCAATAAAGTCCCATAAGTTACCATATAAGTCCTTGAAAACGACAACGGTTCCATACTCTTCTTCCGCTGGCTCTCGAACGAATTCTATGCCTTTTTCCTTCATTTGAGTATAATCTCTCCAGAAGTCATCAGTGTAAAGGAAGAGGAAAACTCGTCCACCTGACTGATTGCCAACGCTCTGCTCTTGCACCTCATTGGCTGCTTTTGCCAATAGCAGCGCACAACCTTCTGAACCTGGAGGAGCAATAACAACCCATCTTTTAGTTTCAGATAATAGTGTGTCTTCTATAATTTCGAAGTTCAATTTCTGGGTATAAAAGGAGATGGCTTCGTCATAATCCCTTACCACCAAGGCGATTCTGGCTAATTGTTGTTTCATGTTAGGGGTAAAAAAAATGGTATACCGTTGCGAAAGAACGATATACCATTTTATGGTCAATGAAATAATGGTTTATTTTTTCAAAAGGTCTCTAATTTCAGTGAGAAGCACTTCTTCTTTAGATGGCGCAGCAGGAGCAGCAGGGGCTTCCGCTTCTTTCTTCTCTACTCTTTCTTTGATTTTATTGTAAGTTTTTACCACCATAAAAATGGCAAATGCTACAATCACAAAAGTGATTATGGTATTGATGAAAACACCATAGGCAATGGCTACTTCAGCAGCACCTTCTTCAGGACCAGCGGCTTGGAGTATAATTTTGAACTCAGAAAAATCAACTCCACCCAAAAGGATACCGATTGGAGGCATTAAAATATCATTCACAAATGATTTGACAATGGCGCCAAAATAGGTTGCCATAATTAAACCGACCGCAATTTCGAGCACGTTACCGCGGATTAAAAACTTCTTAAATTCATTCATAATTGGTTTGTTTAAAGTTGAAAAGGTTGATAATAAAAGTAAATAGCTTTGCTGCTTTTTTTAATCAAGACGATCAAAAAAAGCAATACAAAATAAGATAATATATTTAATTATAATTCAATCTTGGCTGGACAATGTATTATAGATTCCTTGAAGTATTTCCAAGAATTCTAGATGATGGCAAAATGAAAAAATTTGAATGAGGAGGCTTGAGGATAATTCCCTCAAGGGGTCAAAAGTAATAAAATTTCTTTATTCTTTCATCGCTGACATGAACGAAATATTCTTTGCGTACTAGCCTAAGCATATTGTAAAATATGTTCATTAGGAATCTCCATACTTACCTAAATTGCTGAGTATAGACCTCCAATTCCTGTTTTAAGCCTTTCCAAAATAAGAATCATAATCCTTTCTGTTAATTCTCATCGCATTCCATTAAATTCGAGCCAAACAAACGTTCGTTATGGGATTGACATCTGAACAAAAAGACATTTTAGACAAGGCGGTTTCCGCCCTACATACTCGTGGTTTTCATGCACAATATCCTGAGCATCCATCTCCCGCTATTTATGGAGAAACCGCAGATGCTGATGGGAAAGAAGCCTTCAAAGCTTTGAGAAAAAATAATTTTGAAGAACTAGGACAAGAAGGAGCTTTAGCTTGGATTGGTGAGGAAGAATCACCCTATTTTCAAGCACCACTTGGCCCAAAGTACCCATCGTTTTCAACGGAGGAATTAATTACTAGAGCTGAAATTGGCTTCCATTCATGGAGAAAAGTAGCTTTGGATGATCGCGCAGCGGTGCTGATTGACTCTTTAGAGAGATTTTCTAAACGCTTCTTTGAAAATGCGTATGCCACGATGCACACTACAGGTCAGGGTTATATGATGGCTTTCCAAGCTTCAGGACCACATGCTGCTGACAGAGCATTGGAAGCAATTGCCGCTGGTTATGATGAATTAAGCCGCTTTCCTTCGCATACCCAATGGGAAAAGCCAATGGGTAAATACAATCTTTTGGTCAACAAAGAATGGCGTGCTGTGCCAAAAGGAATTGGTCTAGCGATCGGTTGTTCGACTTTCCCAACATGGAATTCTGTACCTGGGGTTTATGCAAGTTTAATTACTGGAAATTCAGTGTTAGTAAAACCGCATCCAGGAGCAATTTTGCCAATGGCCATTGTGGTTGCTGAAATTAGAAATGCACTTCGCGAAGCGGGTTTCAATCCAGATGCTTGCCAATTGGCAGTAGATGTACCAAGTAATCCGATTGCTTTGACTTTAGCGAAACATCCAAAAGTGAAATTGATTGATTTCACAGGAAATTCTGCTTTTGGAAGCGAACTTGAGGCTTTGCCTAAAGCCGTTTTCACAGAGAAAACAGGAGTGAATTCAATTATTCTGGATTCTGTTGAGGATTTGGATAAAGTGATTCAGAACATTACTTTCTCAGTGGCCTTGTATTCTGGTCAGATGTGTACTGCTCCGCAAAACTTCTTTATTCCTGCCGAAGGTGTTAAAACGCCCAATGGTATGGTAAGCTTTGATGAGGTAGCGCAGAAATTCGCTGACTTTACCAATGGTTTGGTAGACAATCCAAAAGCGGGTCCTTTCGTATTAGGAGCCATCCAAAACCCAATGACTTGCGAGAGAGCGGTGAATGCAGCTAAAGAATTAGGGGGTAAAGTGTGGTTAGAAACTAGAACCATCGTGAACCCAATTTTTGAAACGACTAGAACGCAAACTCCGGTGGTGATTGAATTGACTTCTGCCGATATGGATAAGTTCTCTAAAGAATTATTTGGGCCGATTGCCTTGTTGATCAAAACTAAAAACACTGAAGAGTCTGTGGCTTTGGCCAAAGAATTAGCCGAAACACAGGGCGCAATTTCTTGTGGTGCTTATACCACAGATGCTGCCATGAAGGAACACATTGCTGATGAAATGTCTTTAGCTGCCACGCCAGTATCATTCAATTTGACAGGGCAGATTTTTGTAAATCAAAACGCTGCCTTCTCTGATTACCATGTAACTGGAGGGAACCCAGCGGGTAATGCCTCTTTCACAAATCCTGATTATGTAAACAGAAGATTTACTTGGGTTGGGATCAGAGAATTGGCTTAGGCGTATTGAGTAAATAGTATTGAGAATTGAGAAAGCCGCTGAGAAGCGGCTTTTTTAATTAATATTTCAGTAAATCCCCCTCCGGCATTTGGCCGCCTACCCCTTTGCTTTGCCGAAGCTTTGCGAAGACATGAAGGGAGGACAGAGCCTTGGTCACCGTAAGTGTGAACTTAAAATAGAATGCTTGTGCCATTATTCCCCGCAGCGCGTATGCTGAAGCTTTAGCGAAAGCATAGCGGGGATATAAGTGCAGAGACTGCTTCGTGCCTCGCAGTGACGGTAACCTGAATAAGACTGTTCGAAGGTCATTGCGAGGCACGAAGCAATCTGGATTTCTTTTTAATTCTTGATTGACTGGATTATGTAAATCCCCCTCCGGCCTTTGGCCACCTCCCCCTTTGCTTTGCCGAAGCTTTGCGAAGGCAAGAAGGGAGGACAGAGTCGTGGTCACCGTACGTATGAACTCAAAATTGAAAGCTTATGCTAATATCCCCCGCAGCGCGTATGCTAAAGCTTTAGCGAAAGCATAGCGGGGGTAGATAAGTGCAGAGACTGCTTCGTGCCTCGCAGTGACGGTAACCTGAATAAGACTGTTCGAAGGTCATTGCGAGGCACGAAGCAATCTAAAAGTCTTTCTTTCTACCTCACCTTCACCTTCTTAATCATTTTAGCAAAAAGCCCTGGTAAAAAGCGTTTGACATAGGCGCCATAAGATTCTCGACCGATGTACACTTCTTCTTTTTGTTTTACCATGGCGCTGATGATTTTGCTGGCGCATTTTTCAGCAGTAATGCCATTGGCTTGGGCATCGTCCATTTTCTGGAGTTGGGAGCCATCACCCACCAAAGCATTGTATGATACATTGGTTTTAACAAAGCCGGGTGCTGCAAGGGTCACTTTGATGCCGTCATCTTCAAGTTCAGCCCTAAGGCTATCATAGAATCCATGAAGTGCATGCTTTGTAGCCGCATAACCCGAGCGGTAAGGTGTGCCGAAAATACCAGTGAGGCTGGTGACAATCACAAAATGGCCAGCGCCTTTTTGGAGCATATGAGGCAGGAGGTATTTGGCCAATGCAATATTTCCGAAGTAGTTGACTTCCATCAAGTTTCGGTCTACTTCCAATTGAGTGTCTTTCACCAACGAACGCTGACTGATGCCTCCATTATTGATCAGAATGTCTACTTCGCCAAAAAGCTGAATGGCTGCTTCGGTTTTGGCTTTTAAACTTCCAGCCTCAGCTAAATCGAGGGTCAGGATTTTGATTTTATCTGGATGGGCGCAAAGGCTTTTTACTCTTTCTAGTTCAGCTGCTCTTCTGGCGGAAAGAATAAGATTTGTGTTGTGCTGTGAAAGTTGAATGGCCAAGGCTTCTCCAATTCCTGAGGAAGCGCCTGTAATCCAGATGGTTTGATTATTTAAGTTTTTCATAATTCCTCCTCCGCCCCTTGGGCACCTCCTCAAAGAGGAGGACATCTTACGTTATCGTTTAATCTTCAAAGCATCGTCAAAATATCCTTTGTTCCTTTTGGGATTATGACAAAAAAGAAATTCTACTTCCTTTGATAAGTTACGAAGTCAAAGGCGAATTTGTGCTTCTCATCGGTGCTGTGATGGACTCGCTCCAGTGCTTCCCAGTCTTCCTCTTTATAAAATGGGAAGAAAGTATCGGCTTCTTCAATTGTGGTATCTACTTCGGTAATGAGCATTTTATCGACAAGCCCATTTTCAATGGCTTCGGTATAGATTTTTCCGCCACCAATGATCATGGCTTCTTCAAGATTTTTTCCCTCGCAAATCCCCAAAGCTTCAGCTAGGCTATGTACTACATAATGTCCTTCAGGCACTTGATAGTCTTTATTGCGGGTGATCACTACCGAAGTCCTGTTCGGCAAAGGATGGGGCATAGATTCATAGGTTCTGCGGCCCATGATAATGTGCTTACCGGTGGTGACTTGCTTGAAGAATTTGAAATCATCGGGGAGTCTCCAAAGCAAATCATTGTCTTTGCCGATGGCATGATTTTTTGCAATAGCGACCACAATTGTCTTTATCATAGCTGTGTTCCTCTTAAAAATGAGCCAATATCCATTCTCTTTTTACCTTCCATTTGTAAGTCGGTAATGGCAATGGCGTTTCCACCAGTTTGTACATGAAGATAGGTTTTATTGTCGGTTTCGTGTTCACCGGGTTTTTTACCTGCGCTTCCAAAATCAAGTTTTTTAGCACCGAAAATTTTAAAGTTTTTCCCGTTCAAAATGGCCCAAGCGGCAGGGTAAGGAGAAAGCCCTCGGATAAAATTATAGATCTCCTCCGAAGTTTTTGTCCAGTCGATTTCGCAGGTTTCCTTGAAGATTTTGGGGGCGTGTTTGATTTCTACCGCATTGTTTTGAGGCAGTTGAGGGTAATCACCTGCTTCAATGGCTTTTACACTTTTTAATACCAAACCAGCACCGCGCTCCATCAAGCGTTCATACACATCGCCAACGGTATCCTCTTCTTCTATGGTTTCTTTTTCTTGAAAAATGATGTTTCCTGTATCTATTTCATGTTTTAAGAAAAAAGTAGTGACACCCGTTTCTTTTTCTCCATTGATAATTGCCCAATTGATGGGTGCGGCACCTCGGTATTGAGGAAGCAAAGAACCATGCAAGTTGAAAGTGCCGATTTCGGGCATATCCCAAACCGCAACCGGCAACATCCTGAAAGCGACTATGATTTGCAGGTTGGCCTTATAACTTTGGAGCTCTTCTAGAAACTCGGTTGATTTTAGGTTCATAGGCTGAAGCACAGGGATGTCTTGCGAAACCGCGTAATCCTTAACTGGCGTAGTAGCCAGTTTCTGTCCTCGGCCTTTAGGGCGATCTGGCGCAGTGACCACCGCAACAACATTGTAGCCGTTTTCAACTAATATTTGGAGGCTGGGCACCGCAAACTCTGGCGTACCCATATATATGATTCTTAATTCCTGCATTTATTCAAAATCCTTATACAACAAATATTGTTTTCTTTTGCCTTTATAAGCGTCTAAATCCTTTTGCCAAGTGGCTTTTATTTCTGGTTCCGACATTCCTGCTTCTATTTGCTGCTTCAATTTTGGAGTCCCAGCAAGTAAGGTCAAATAGTCTTTGAAAAAGTCGGTGGAGTCCTTCAAAGCATTATAGTATTCAATCAAATAGCGAAGTGTAAATTCTCTTGGTGAACCAGCATTTGATAAATTCTGCCCAAAGCATTGCTCACCTTCTAAAGGCGGATACTTAGAGCCTGCGTTAGGTTTGGGGGTGAAGCTGAAAGACCCTAATCCAAATTTTGGGTGGCCAATGATTTCGAAAGGCAAATCCGTTCCTCGGCCAACGCTTATAACCGTACCCTCGAAAAGCCCTAAAGAGGCATAAAGTGCAATAGCATTGTCAGTCGGTAAATTGGGGGAAGGTTTAACTGGCAATGAATAAGTAACATTATGATCCCATTTTTCCATTTTAATCACTGTCAAATCGGCTTTGACACTGCCTTTTAGCCAACCTTCGCCATTGATCATTTGCGCTAATTCACCTACCGTAAGTCCATGAACGATCGGAATGGCGTGCATTCCAACAAAGGAGTTGACGCTATCTGACTTCACTGGGCCATCAATGTACATTCCGTTAGGGTTGGGGCGATCTAGCACGATTACTTTTTTGCCATTTTCGGCAGCGGCTTCCATCACATAATGCATGGTGCTGATGAAAGTGTAGAAGCGAACGCCTACATCTTGAATATCAAAAATCAACACATCCACATCGGCTAGCATTTCAGGTGTTGGCTTTTTGTCGTTGCCATAAATTGACACAATGGGAATGCCTGTTTTTTCGTCTTTTGAGTCGTTTACCTTTTCGCCATCTGGTGCTTCGCCTCGAAAGCCATGCTCTGGCGCCATTACTTTTTTAATGTCAAGCCCTAAAGAAAAAAGTGAATCGACTAAATGCGTTTGCCCAATCATCGAGGTTTGGTTGACTACCAAAGCAATTCGCTTGCCCTGAATGAGGGGTAAATATTCCTCAGTTCTTTCAGCACCGACTTTGAGGAGGCTTTCTTGCGATTGGCAATTGAAGCAATGGAAAATAAGAAGGGCAAATAGCAGTCTATTCATTGGGTTCGTTATCTTTGAAATTCAACGCGACTGTCAAAATTAACCATATTCTTGAACCTCCCTTATTTCATAGCAAAAAGAATCAGCGATCCAGGAGATAACAGCTTTTCTGCGATTATCCATAAGATTGCAATTGCCAGTGTAGCGCTTGGTTTGGCCATTATGATGATTGCCTTTTTCGTACTGGGCGGTTTTCAGAATAATATTAAGGACAAGATTTATAGCTTCTCAGGCCATATTCAGATCAAAAAATTTTCCTTGAATAATTCTTTTGAGGAGGAGCCAATCGTTTTGGAAGCAGCTAGAATGGAAGCTGTGCTCAATGATCCTTATGTAGATCATATTCAAGAATACGCCCACAAGCCTGGCTTGTTGACGAAAGATGATGAAGTCTATGGGCTGCTTTTTAAAGGTATTGGTCGCTCCTATAATGCCACCTTATTTGATGATTATTTGGTCGAAGGAAAGTTTATTCAATTCAATGATTCTACTTTCTCGAATGAGGTAATGGTGAGCCAGAGGATGGCCAAAAAGATGGGCCTGAAAGTTAATGATTTGGTGATCAGCTACTTTATCATGGACCCACCCAAAACACGTAGAGTGAAGATTGTGGGTATTTACAATACTGGACTCGATGCTTTTGATTCACAAATGATGGTGGGTGATATTGGCTTGGTAAGACAGTTAAATGGCTGGGAATCTGACCAAGTCGGTGGCTACGAGGTTTACCTCAAAGATGTCGAGGATATTGTTGAAGCGGATGATTCTATTTCCACAAAATTGAATGTGGAGATTTACACCGAAAAGGTAGATGAAAAGTACCTACAGATTTTTGATTGGTTGAACCTGTTGACTCAAAACGTCAATATCTTTATTTGGTTGATTCTTTTGGTAGCGTCCTTCAATATGGTTTCAGTATTGTTTATTCTGATTATGGAACGGACCCAAATGATTGGCACTTTTAAAGCCTTGGGAGCGTCTAACGGAATGATCAGGAGAATTTTTTCATATAACGGAATTCAGCTGGTGCTTAAAGGATTGCTCGTTGGTAATGCCATTGCCATCGGTTTTGCTCTTTTGCAAGATCAGTTTCACTTGATTCCTCTGGATGCCGAGAACTATTATATGGACTATGTGCCGATCTACTGGGATTGGCCTGTGACTATTGGATTGAATTTCCTTACGCTGCTATTGGTGACTTTCGTATTGATTATTCCTACAGCCATTATTGCCCGAATCAATCCTGTGAAAGCGATTAAGTTTGATTAATGACTAAACTGTCAATGGCTGTATTATGGGTCCGACCTCTATTATTGTTGGTGTTCATTTTTGGGTTTTAAACCTCTTCAGTTTCAAATACCACTGCTGCTGTCCTCCCTTGGGAGAGGTGGCCTATGGCCGGAGGGGGATTTCAACTATTCAAATTCAATTCCCAATAAGATTGCGACTTCATTTCCAATACTTCTGTATACCGAACTGATAGATGTTAATACTTCCTCATCTGTATAGCGAATGACTTTGAATCCAAGAGACTCCAATTTCGTTTGCCGAATTTTATCATTTTCAGCTACTTCTTCATAGGTATGAGTTAAGCCATCCACCTCTACAATAAGCTTCAATGGTAGACAAATAAAATCCACTATGTATTTGTCAATAGGTCTTTGTCGTCTGAATTGTTGTCCGTGAATTTTTCGTTTACTGAGTACAAATTTCCATAGTGATGCCTCGGCTTTGGTCATCTCACTCCTGAGCTTTCTAGCTGTGTTTTTAAGGTGTTTATTATATTGATGATTGGTGGGCATAAGAATTAAGTTAGAAAATATTATTCTTAATATCCACCCCCTGCCCCCGCCAGCGGGGGAGAATGGCAGTTGCTGTTTGATTTGACTTATGGTGTTTGATTAAGCCGAAGCTTTTTCTTGCTTGTTATCATTCTTTCCCTCTGCTGTATAGGAATTAACCTTAGACTTATTGTATGCACAATGCTTTTCATCCTGACCCCGACCTTCTCGGGGGAAGGAACTAAAGTCTGTCGCAATCTGAATTAGACCCTTCCCCGAAGTCTCGGGGCTCAGGGAAGGAAAACGGTCGTTTTTAGCTTTGAAGTTTCAGTGCTGTTTTTAACAGCCTTAGGTGATTTATATGCACAATCCTTTCTATCCTGATCCCGACCTCATCGGGAGAAGGAACTTAACTATTTAAAGGAGGTTAAGCCGAAGCTTTTTCTTGCTCCAAACTGTTTTCTTCTTCGAGTTCGAAATCCCTGCGGTAGGTTTTGAAGAGGCTTCCGATCTTGATTTGTATTACGCCTAAAACAGCTTCTTTGATGATGCCACCGCTCATTTTAGATTTGCCTTTGGTACGATCTGTGAAAATGATTGGCACTTCACCCACTTTGAAACCAAATTTCCAAGCCAAGAACTTCATTTCGATTTGGAAGGCATAGCCCATAAAGCGGATTTTATGTAACTCGATAGTTTCAAGCACATTACGTCTGTAGCATTTGAAACCTGCGGTGGTATCTCTAATTGGCATTCCTGTGACCACGCGAACGTAATGACTTGCAAAAAAGGACAGCATCACACGACTCATGGGCCAGTTGACAACGTTTACGCCAGTTACATAACGCGAACCGATGGCCACATCATTACCATCCACTTTGCATGAATGATAGAGCTTATTTAAATCTTCTGGATTATGAGAAAAATCGGCATCCATTTCGAAAATATAGATATAATGCCTTTTTAAGGCCCATCTAAAACCGTGGATATAAGCGGTACCCAAACCTAATTTTCCTGTTCTTTCTTCAATATGAAGCCTCTTAGGATATTCTGCCATTAAAGACTTAACAATATTGGCAGTGCCATCAGGTGAATTGTCATCCACAATTAGCAGTTCGAAGTCAGAAGGCTGAGAAAGCACTGCATGAATAATTTCTGCAATATTTTCTTTTTCATTATAGGTAGGGATAATGACTAAGCCGTCTCTCATTTCAAAATACAAAGTTTAGCTAAACAGGCTTTCGCCATCTATTTGGTTTAATAAATTACTAGTTTTAGGGCTTTGGGTGTTGAGTCCAGAAAGGTAAAGAACGTGAAAATTAAAGAATAGTTAATGTCAACAGTTGAACAAAATGTTAAAAAAAGCAAGAGTATTTTCTTGGATAGGGATGGAGTGCTTAATCAGGAGATTGGTCGGCATATTCTAAAAACAGAAGAATTTATTATCCCTGAGGATGTTCCAAATGGATTGAGAAAATTGAAAGAGGCTGGATATAAGTTAGTGGTGGTAACAAATCAGAGTGGAATTGCCAGAGGTTACTATGATGACAAGTTGGTAGATGACTGTCATGACTTGCTTCAAGTAGCCTGCGATAACGCAATTGATCAGTTTTACTATGCCCCGTTGGTAGACAGTGTTAGTAAATCACTCATGCGAAAGCCAGATTCACTCATGTTTGAAAAGGGGATTGCCAAGTTCGATATTGACCCGAATGCATCTTGGATGATAGGGGACAAGGAAAGAGACTTGGTGCCTGCCAAGAAGCTTGGCATCAAAAGGATTCAGATTATGGCTTTGGTAGAAGAAAGCGAACTGGCCGAGTATAGAGTGCATACATTTACTGAGGCAGTTGACTTAATTTTGGGAGAATCGCTTTAGTAAAAGAGGCTCACTCGGTGCAACCGAGCGAGTGTTGTTAAGGCAACGGATTCAGTATTAAAGACAGATCAAGTTTAAATTACTGGTTTCATCCTGAGTTTTGCAGTGTTCACCGATATTTTTTGCGAGGCTTTGACTGACGTTTCACCTTTGGGTATAACAAAATCAAAAACTCAAAATATCTCAATTATGAAAAAGAAATCGAAAGTCATTGCAGCACTGGTCATGCTCATTTTTTTGATGAGCTCATGCGTTTATTCCCTTTTCCCGATTTACACGGAAGACACTCTAGTGTACTTGCCAGAACTTATAGGCACTTGGAAAATGGGTGAAGATCCTGATGATTATATTCTCTTCGAGAAGATGAAAGAGGACGAGCCTATAATTAAAGATGGAGAGCCAATTTCTGAAGGTCAAATGATTTCAATGAATTACACGGATTCAATATTTGGTGAAGGTTGGAAAATTAAGACCAATGGACCAATTACAATGAAGGTTAATGGTAAACTTGTAACGGATAAGGACTCTATTCAAAGGCATTATAATTCGATTATGCAAGGTGTAATGAGCCCAAAAAAGAAAGATGAAACTGAATTACGGTTCGGTGCGGGTGACTCTAACGGAAGAGTTACAAAGGTTCAAACATTTGGTAAAGCTGACGCAAGGTTGGATGCTCTCAATTTTGATGGAGTTGCTTATGTTACTCGAGACGAAAGTTATAAAATGGTTGTGGTAGATGATAACGAAAGACTAGTTTATGAAGCCCATTTAGTTAAGATTGGAGAGGATCTATTCCTCGATTTGTTTCCTTTAAAAGAATATTCTGACGCAGCCTTTGGGGAAAACTTGTTCCCCGTGCACACCTTTATGAAAGTTAAGCTCAATGGCAATAAGCTTGATTTGATTCAATTCGATTTAGATAAGCTCAATAAACTCTTCAAAAGCAATTTGATTCGCTTGCGCAATGAGAATGTGGGCGGTACTATCTTGATTACCGCTCAGCCAAAAGAACTTCAAAAGTTTTTGGATAAATACTCAGATGATGAGTCGGTTTTTGAGGAAGGTGAATCATATACTAGAATCTTACGATGAGGTTTTTCTATAAAATAGTAAGTGCAAAATGGGTACAGCATCCAGCCTTTTGGTTGCTGTCCATTTATGCCATTGGAAGTTACTTCTCGATCGCCATATCGCTTTTTGCCTTTATTGATTACTTCTATTCCCTTCTTTTTCACATTCCATTGTTCTTTTTGGTCTATGTGAATTTGCGTCTGCTGATTCCTCATTTCCTTCAAAAAGGGAAGTACCTGCTTTATGTACTTTTGGTAGCATCTGATATTGGTATTACTTATCTGATTCACGAATTCACTTTCGAAATTCTATTACCAGTACTGCCCACCGAGTTCTACATGGTTTCCTTCACGGATTGGCATGTATTGGTCAATATTTTCTTGATTTATCTAATTCTGACCACGCTTTTAAAGCTTTCAAAGTCGTGGTACAGACTTCAGCAAGTAGAGAAAGAGAAAGTAGAAATCGAATTGAAATCCTTGAAAATGCAGGTGAATCCAC